>NZ_CAUI01000015.1:0-300000 GCF_000350165.1 Halanaerobium saccharolyticum subsp. saccharolyticum DSM 6643 | reverse complement strand
ATTAAAGATAATGATATTGGTGGTAGCATATATTTCCTCAATCCTCATGGTATTATGATTGGTAAAACTGGCGTTGTGAATGTCGGATCTTTAACCGCGGTTACTCCTACTCAAAATTTTATGGATAATATATTTACTTCACCAGGGAATATTATTCCTCAAATAATTGATGGAAATATTCCAATAACGGAAAGCGGACTCATCTCTGTAAGAGGTGAGATTAATGCTGTTAATGATATTAATTTAAAAGCTGCAAAAGTTGTAGTTGACGGCAGTGATGGAGGACGGGGAATTTTAATAACAGATGCAGATTACAGTGAAAAAAATAGAGCAAACACAGATAAAAGTAATTTTTTTGATGTTGTAAATGTTAATGGAATTGAAGAAGGTGAAGAGCTGCTAGTTGAAAATGGAGAAATTATTATTACTGCTGGTAGTGATGATGGCTCGGAGGCTGCTGTTGAAATTAATGAGGTAGAAATAATAGCAGAAAATGTTGAAATAAATGCAGAGTCAACTATAGATGAAAAAAATTATTCAGGAGTTATTAATAAAAATATTAATTCACAAATTACAATTGATTCATCAAGAATCGAAGCTTCTGACAGCATAAATATTAAAAGTTATTCTGATACTGACTTAGAATTCGGCAGCTCTGTACTAGATTCAGAAGATAGTACTGATGCTGCTTTAGCTATATCAAATTTAGAAAGTAAATCTCAGATTATTGTAGGAGGTTCAGAAAATAATGAAACTGTATTAAAAGCAGCTGGTGAAATAAATATAACTGCAGATAATAAGGTGAATCTCAAAGCTGAAGCTGATGCTTCCGGCAGCAATAAAATAGGAGGAACTGTTGCTATAAATACACTTGTGACTGAAACAAGTGCTGTATTAGAGGATGATGTCCAAATAGAAGGAGACCCTAATAAAGTTAATGTTCAAGCTAATTCTAAAAATGAAGTTAATAGTACTGCTTTAGCTTCTAGAGAAGGTGTGATTATAGATGAAAATTATGAACAGAGTGATACAAAAGAACAGCTGCAAAATTATTCTGATCAAATCTCAGTCAGCACTTCTACTGGAGATGCAAGTGGGATAGATGCTGCAGCTGCATTTGCTGTAAATGATATTGATAGTAAGACAGAGGCTGTTATTAGAGGTGATGATCAACTTGAGAGTGATGCTGACTTTACTGTAGAGAGCAACTCGATTAATAATATTTTAGGAACAGCTGATGGAAGCAGCAATAGTGGTGAAGAAAATTCCATTGGTGTTGCAGCAGCTTTAAATTTAGTTAAGAGCAGAAATATTGCTTTAGTTGAGCGAGACCTTTCTGTTAATTCCTTAGAAATCAACGCAGGGACTGCTGATTATTTTGATAATAATGGAGATAACTCTTCAAATAATTATGAGCTAAATACGCTTATTGGTTCTTCTGGAGAAAATATAAGTGGAGCTGGTGGGCTCAGCTTAAATATTATAGATCAGCAGTACAGCTCACTTTTAAACAGTACTTTAAATTTAAGTGGAAATTTAAATATTAGAGCTTTTAATGATACACAACAGATAGCAAATACAATTTCTTTGGATAATTCAGATAGTAATAGTAAAATAGGTATTGGAGCAGCTGCTGCAGTAAATATATATAAAAACAATCTAACATCAGCAGTTATTAGCGAAGATGGTGCTGTGAATTCAGCAGAAAATATTGTTATTGATGCAGAAGGGATTAATATTACTGATACATATGCAGAAGTAGGAGTTTATGGTGATTTGGTAGTTGTCCCAGTTAGTTCAATTTCTCTGATTAAAAATCAGGTTGAAGCTGGTATAGCAGAGAGCAATTTAGAGAATAGTAATTTAGATAATATATCTAATCTAACTATTAATAGTAAAAACGAGAATAAAGTTGATACTACTGCAGTTGGAACTACACATTCTTCAAACATTGGACTAGGTGCATCTATGTCATTAAATGTTATTGAAAATAGCTCAAAAGCTTTTTTAAATAGAGATGTAGATAATGCAGGAGATATTACTGTAAAATCTCAAAATTATTCTCATGCTTTGGCTGACTCTAAAGCTGGTTCAAGCGGAGAAAATGAAAGTGATTCTGAACATCCTTCAGCAAGCTTAGAAGATAAAATTGCTTCACAGCTGGAATTTTATCAGCAAAAACAGGAAGAAGATTCCGAAACTGCTGTTTCTACTAGTACAAAAGAAGGTAAACTGGAGGCCGCTGCAGCTGTGTCAATAAATATAGTTGAAAGCAGTTCTGAAGCTGAAGTTGCTAAACCGGCTGATTCAGAAGAAAAGATACAGATTAATGCCTCTAATTTAGCGATAACTGCCGCAGGACAGACGGATTCTATTTTGAAAGCTGATGGAAGTACCGTAAATGATGAAGTCATGGTTGGACTCGCAGCAGCTGCTGCAGTCAATAAAGTTAACTCAACTAAGAGCAGTTATTTAGGTGCAGGGAATTATAATATTGATTCCTTAACAATGAATTCAAAAGATGCTTCAAATCCTTTTTCAGTAGAGACTGATTTATACAGTGATTTTACTGCTGAAGCTGTTTCTGGTGCTGGATCGCAAAAAGTTGGTCTGGCTGGTGCACTTGCTCTAAATATAATTGAAGAAAATCATGCTTTAATAAAAATAGAAGCTGATTTGGATATTAATTTAAACGAAAGTTCTAATAATGCTGATTTAATTTTAAATGCTGAAAATAGATCAAATTCTACAGCTATAGCTCTACCAAGTGGTGATGGAGGGAGTGGAGATGTAGGTGTAGGTGCTTCGGTTGCTGTAAATGAACTAAATGAAGGTGTCGAGGTAAGCATATCTGATAACACAAATTTTAATACTGAAAAAAGGAAATTAGATAAAATAGCATTGAGCGCTTATTCTGATTTTAATACCCATACTGAGGCAGAGGCAGGTGCAGCAGGTGGAGTTGCAGTTGATACATCACTAGCATTTGCTGACTTAAATCATGAAAACAAGATTTACTTTGGAAGTGGAAACATTCTTAATTCAAATTTAGATTTTGAAGCTCTAAATATAAGTAGTGGAGCAAATTTTGCTGAGGCAAGGGGAATTGCCGAAGGAGATGATGTAGGGTTAGGTGCTTCCGGTGCTGTAATTCTTTCAAATACTAAGTCTTCTGATGGTAAAATGCTTGAGGAAGAACTTTATTTAAATTCAATTCTTATAAATAGAGATTTAAATATAGGTGGAGAAATTGGGTTGAAAGCGGAATCAGACCGCAGTTATGAGGCACTCTCATATGCAAGCTCAATGGGAGCAGATTCTTTAGTGAGTGATAGTTTGAGTCAAAAAGTTCTAAGTGAAAACAAAGATAATCAGCAGGTTGAAGAATCAGTGGAAATGAATAATTCTGCTGAAGAAGAAACAAGCTCTCAACTTCCAGCTGGTGGAGCTAAAGTAGAAGTAGCTGCATCCCTTGGACTATTATATCTTAATGATGATGTGCGAGCAGCTATTATAGGAGGCAGCAGCAAAGCAGACCAAAGACAGATTCAGGCTGGTAAAGATATTAAAGTTGAGGTAATAAATAAAAGTAATTATAGAACAAAAGCTGATTCTTATAGTGTTGGCCAGGGAATATTTTCAATCCCAGATAACAGCATAGGTGCCGCAGCTGCTTTAAATATTACTCGCAGCAATAGTGAAGCTTATATAGGAGATTATAACACTATTAAAAATGCTGATAATATTTATATCAGTGCCAAATATTTTCAGAATAATGATCAAAATTTTGCAGATAAAATTTCGGCAGAGTCTATATCAGGTACGGCTTCAAAAAAGATTTCCGGCTCTGCATCGATGGCATTAATTAACAGCAAAAATTCAACAACTGCATATCTTGGAAGTTCTGAATTCAATGATACTGGCATAAATGATTTAAATATAAACTCCTATGACCTCACCAGAATCTCTGCAGCTGCACTTAGTGGAGCTGCAGGTGGTAAAGTTGGTGTTGGGGGTTCAACTGCAGTTATATTAACAGATAATAAAAATCATGCATATTTAGCTTCAGATAGCAAAATATATGTAGATAACTTAAATATTAAAGCTGAAAGTAAAAAAGTTGATAGTGAGATTATGGAGATGGATAATTTTAATTCACTTGACCTGATGTCTTTAATTGGAGAAAAAAATTATTATGCTCAAGCTGCAGCTGGAAGTGCAGGTGGCAAAGCTGCTGTTTCGGGTTCATTGGTTTATAACAAAATTTCTGATTCGACAAAAGCCTATACCGGAGATAATACCGAAATAAGAGCTTTTAAAAATATTAATCTAAGTGCTGAAAACAGTAAAACTGCAGCAGCAGCTACGGGTAGTGTTGGCCTAGCTGCAAGTGTAGGAGTAGGGCTTGCTGGGGCAAATATAATTTATGAAAATGAAACTAAAAGTTATATAGGAGAAAATAATAAAATAATTAGTTATAATGATATAAAAGTTATGGCTCAAAACAATTTGGATCTTGATTTATATGGTATTAGTGCAGCTGCCGCGGGAACATTTGGCCTTTCAGGTGTATTCAATTATGTTAATTCTCAAAATAATGTAGAAGCCTATATCGGCAGGTCCAGCAGGATCATGGCAGCTCAGAATATTGCTCTAGATGTTGAGAATGAATTTTCTCTCTTAAATTTAAATGGAGGAGCAGCAGCTGGTGGAACTGTTGGTATAGGTGTTTCTGCAGCGATAAATAAAATAAATAATAAAAGCAGCGCCTATCTTACTGAAGGAGTAGAAATAAAAGAAGAATATCTTAAAGATATAATAATTGTTGAGCCTTTAGAACTTTCTAATTTTGAAGTATATATATTGGCTGAAGCAGTTGAGATTTCTGAAGAAGAGTACAGCTTGACCCGCTATCATCTGCTTTCGAGTGCTGACATAGAAAAATTGCAGAAGTCAGAACTAGCTGAGCTTAAAGTATACAAATTCAGTGAAATTAGTGAAGATTACACATTAGCTGATGACTTAAGTAAAATAGAGAATAAAAATATATATGAAATAGAAAATAATGAAGTTTTAACAGAAGACATTATAGATGAAGAAAATGAAATAAAATTATTTGCTGGTGATAGTTTAAGTTTTGAAGATAAAGAGAAGCTTTTTGATGCAGGTTATAAAAGTGTAGAGATTACCGCAGTTATTTACAGCAGTGGTGAGATATTATCTTTGTATGATCTTGAAGATCTTAAAAGTAATTTGGACAATAATCAAGAATTAAGACTAACAGCTCTTGTTATAGAAGATAATGAACTGCAGAGTGAGCATAAAACAAATTTACTAAATATAAAGGCTCAGGGAAGCAGTAAAGTTAACAGTTTATCAGCTGGTATAGGTGCAGCAGGAACATTTTCTCTTGCGGGGTCTTCGGTAATTACAGATTTAAACAGTGAGACTACAGCCTATATAGACTCAAATAATGACAATAAGTCAATTATTAACTTAAATAAAAAATTAGAAATTGAAAGCAAAGAAACTAATACTGTGAATACAAAAGCTGGAGCTTTATCTTTTTCAGGTATAGCTGCTGTAGGTGGATCATACAATCAGCTCGATTTGAATAGTAAAGTTAGCTCCTATATAGGAGAAGGTGCAGAAGTTAAGATCAATAGATACAGAAATAATCTAACTGAACTTAATTTAAGATCAGATTTAATTAATCAAGTAGATGCCGAAACATTGGGGGGAGCAGCAGCAGTCGGTGGTGGAGCAGTGGGTGCAACTTATTTAAACATAAGTGATCAAAGCAGAGTCACTACTTATCTGGCTGATGATGGCCGCTATAATAATATTCATCTGCTGAGTTTGGATTCTTATTATAAACTTAAATCCAAAAACACTGATCAGCTTAGGGCAAGAGCAATCGGTGCAGCAGCGGGTCTCTATCTTGGTGCAGGAGCTGCAAAAAGTGATGTAAAAATAGATTCGCAAACAGCTTCCTATTTTGGGGATAACCTGAGAATTCAGCAGGAAGAAACCCCTTACTTATATGGCAGTCAAGTTAAAGTAAATTCATTTTCTGATTATGGTGTTGATAATTATGCATTTGCAGGAGCTATGGGAGCTGGATCACTAAACGGTGCTCATGCTCTATCAGTGCTTAATGCTGAAACCAAAGCTTATACAGGCAGCAATTTCTATCTAGATTTAGGTAGAGATTATTATAGAAATAATAATTTTGAAGTCATATCTAAGAATAGAAACAACATAAAAACTAAGGCAGAGGGATTAAATATTGGCGGAATTAGTGTTGGTGTTTCTTATTCTCAAAGTAGAATTAATAATAAAATCGAATCCTATTTAGCTGAAAATAATAATATCAATGTAGCAGGAGATATCACCATTCAGTCAGCAAACTTGATGCCTCAAAACAGCAGTAATTATTCAGCTTCTGCAGAAAGCAATTCGGCGGTAGGAACTTTACTTGGTGGTAATGGCTCTATTGCAGAAGTTAAAAATTACAGTGAAATTTATGCAGGAGCTGCTGAAAACAGCAGTATTGAGCTTATGGGAGATTTTTCAGTAAATTCTTTTAACCGTAGTTCTTTAAGTGCTGAAGCAAGTGGTGTTACTGCAGGATTGGCTGCAGCTGGTTATACTAAAGCAAAAATAGAATCAGCTGTTCATACTAAATCAGAGATTGCTGAAAATACAGTTTTGAAAAATGCTGATAAATTTAACCTAAAAGCAGATTCTGATGATTTATTTAATACTGATGTTATTTCAGGTAGTGGTGGAGGAATTACTGGAAATGCAGCTGTAGCAGAGATAGTTAATAATGCACTTACAGAATCTGTATATTTAGGAGAGTCAGAAAGCGGGTTTACAATTGGTGATGTATATATTTATTCTAATTATAATCTTAGATTTAATTCTACAGTAGACAGCCTTAATGCTTCTGTTATTGGAGGGAGTGGGGCTAAAGCTGCAAATGATATTAATTCTAATGTTAAGATAGAAATTGGATCTTCTGATAGGTCTGCTGCTCTATATTCAGATAATCTTTATTTAAATGCTCAAAATGATATTAATAAAATAAGACCAGCTGCTGGAAAATATAATGCTCAATCAAGCTCTGGAGGAGTTTTAACAGGTGCAGCTGCTAATAGTGAGAGTAGATTTAATATCGGCACCAAAGTTAATATCTATGATAGTGCTGAGCTGAGAACTAGAGAGGATATATCAATAGATGCTGAGAATTTATTTAATCTCTATGATAGAAGCAAACTTGATGCTTCAGGTGTTATTTCTATAGCTGGATCTAAATCTTTATTAAATGTGGAGAATTCAGAGAGCATAATAAATATTGGAGATGCTGAATTAAAAAGTGGAGGTAGTATTGATATAGGAGCCTTTAGTCAGGCCTATCTAAGCAGCAGTGCTAATACTAAAACATACGGCTTGGCTTCTTCAGGAGAAGGAGAATCTTACACGGTATTTAATAACAACAACAAGGTGTTAATCAACTCTGGTGCTCTACTTTATTCTGGTAAATATTTAGATATATCAGCCGGTGCTAATACCTCAGGAAAGATTAACAACTTTAATCTTTATGCAGATACAGATGTTTATAATAAAACCATAAATCCAGTTGATAAAAACAAAGTTAAAGCATATTCACGTCTGAATGAAAATAATATCATCAAAATTGATTCAGGTTCTACTCTAAATGCAGTCAATGATATAAATTTAAAATCTGCAGAGAGCAAAAGAAGTGTTTCTGCTTCAGGTAGAGGTAAAGATCTTTATAAAAAGATATTAGAAGAAGTCTCAAATTTCTTTAGAAAACTTGTTGGTGCAGATGAAATTTCAATCGAAATCAAAACTGGTTCTGCAAGCACCAGCAATAAGCGCAGTGTTGAGATAGATGGTTCTCTAACAGCGGGTATACACAATAAAATGTATTTAGAGCTGGATACTAATGGAGATGTTAAAGTTAAAAGTTCTGGTCTTTCTTACAATGAAAGAAAAGAAGATGTAGTCTCAAATATGATAGATAGAATTACCGAATTAAGAGAACTGCAGGCAGTTTACAATAATGATGATAATTCCTTTACAGCTTATGAAATAGAAATTAATTTTCTGCTAAATTCGCTTAAACGTCGTGGTTTGGTTGAGATTGATGGAGATGGTAATATTTATCCACTGCGTTCGATTGAAGTGAGCAAAATAGCTTTAGATGATCTATATGCAAGTGGTGGTGATATAGATATCGAAAGCGCTGTTCTGCAGGGGAGTGGCTCACTGACAGCAAATAGTAACCCAGAAATTAATATTAAAAATAATAGTGCTAAATTTTTAGAATTAAATAAAGCTGTGATTGGAGAAATAGGAGGTAGAGTGAGAGTCAACAATAAACAGACTGGTCAGTACTCAAATCTAAATATAGAGAACAATTATGATCCAGATAATTATTATCCTCAAATAATTGTTCATAATACATTTAAGCCGATGGGTGAAACAGAAATTGGTACTGATATTAATATTCAGGATACTATTTTTAATGAAATGGGAGAAATTAAAATTACTAGTGATGAAGGCAGCATTCATATCTACGGCAAAGATAGTGATGATACACCTGATCTAACAGCAGAAACTGTTAATTTAAAAGCAGGTCAAGATATTGTACAGTCCTATAAAAAAGGATTTGTGCATGTAGGTGGAGCTCCAAGATTTTTATGGCGAGATATACAGGAAGAAATGGGCTCAAGTGATAATACTACTGGAAATTATGATGAATATAGACCTGCAGAGGGCTCGAGAATTGCCGGAAACAATATATTCTTAAGTGCCACTTATTTGAATTTAAATGGATTAATCCAAAGTGGTCTTCCTTACTGGAACCTTGAACTTAGTGATCTTGAAACAGAAATTGAAAAATATATAAGTGATTGGGAAGATATAGGTAAACCTGATTTAAAAAATTTCAATGATTTACAAAATTATCAGTTAAGTGCTTTTGATAATGAAGATAGAAGAAGTGATCAGGAAATAGCAGCTTATTTTAATCCACAAACAGAACAAATTGAGCTAAATAATGCTGTTGTCAAAGGTGGTTATATCGAAATTTTTGGAGAAATTTCTAATACAGGTGGTGGAGAAATTAAAGCAGTTGATGGTTATGGCAGGATAAATATCAGCAACAACACACCTTACAATATGGTATTAAACAACCTGGATACAGGTAATGAAATCGACTCTCTGATCAGGATAACTGATACTGCAAATACTACAGAACGAGAAATTGCTGACCAAATCACAGCTGTACCGATTACAACAGAATACAGACGAAATGGAAATAGGATTTCTATAAATGAATCAATAAGCTATAACAATAATGGCCAGCAGATCAGCCAAGACCTCGGCACAAATTATTTAGATGGTAGAAATACATCTTACACACCGGCTGAAGGTCTCCGCTATAATTGGACTTTAGGAGAAGATTTTACAGAAAGATTTGTTGGAGTAGGTTATTCGTCTGATTTTATTGGAGATATATATTTTAATAGTGATGACTACAATGACTCATGGCAAAAAATAAGTGATGGAGATTTAGAGCTGCTTAAAGATGGAAGTTACACGAGTATCGGTAAAGATATTGATGGTGATGGAGAAAGTCAAATTTATGAATATAATTTTAGTAATTATGAAACTAGTGATAAGGAGCGGGTAAGCCGCCAACGCTGGAGAATTTTTGGAGGATTTTATTGGGTTAGAGATATCTGGGAACAGGGTTCACAGGATATACACACCCATTCCATTAAATCTGATTATAAAATACCAATAGAATTTATTGGTGAGGATAGTGGTGAACTAAATATTATGAGCAGTGGAGGAGGAGATGTAATTCTAAATGGCTCATTGAACAATGGTTATGGTTCAATTGATATTAATTCAGATGCTTCTCTAAAACAAAATAATTTTAATGCTCGCCTGACTGCAGATTCCTTTAATCTTAAAGCAGATGGTGGAATTGGTGAAGAGCACTTCTCTTTGAAGCTTGATGCCCGTAATAATGGTTTTATAAATGCTCAGTCTCTAAATGGCAGTATATTCATAGAAGATACAATTTCTAATATGAATATCGCAAATATAAGTGCAGCAGATAAGGTTAGGCTTAGAGCTGCAGATAATATCTATTCTAGTTTGAATACAGATAATGCAAAGATTAGAGGAGCAGAAATAGAGCTGATTTCAGAAAATGGTTCTATCGGAAGCAGCAATAAATACCTGCTGATTGATTCGACAGAAGATAAAGGCCTTACAGTGCTTGCTTTAAATGATATAAATATAAGTGAAGTAGAAGGAGATTTACCTCTTAATAGTGTAAAATCAATTGCTGGAGATATAAATATTGAAGTTAAAGCTGGAAACTTAATAGATGTAAATACAAATGAAATTAATGATGAGCGGACAATAGATGAGCTCAATAGACACTGGGATGAAATGCTTTTGAGAGGAGAAGCTGCTGAAGAAAGTAAGAATAATGCACTAAGTGAATACAGCAGCACTAAAGAAGCAGAGTATCATGAGTATTGGGAGCTCAGAGGTTTAAAGGCTGAAAAATATGATGATAATAGAAATATTATTTATACAGTAAATGAATATGATGAAAGTGAAGCAGATTTAAGATTCCAAGAACTGCATGAAGTATACGGTTCAGAGGAGTATAAAAACAACTGGAGTTTTTTGGATGATTTTAGTGAAGAGAAAAAAGATAGAGCTATTGCAGATATGAGCTGGACCGAAAAAAGAAGTCAGCTGCTTGATGGCTATAAATGGACAGAAGATGAACTTCAGAACAGCCTCAGTCGTGAATTATTAATGAAGGGAACTACTGATACAGTAACTGAGATTGAAGAACCAAATCTGGAAGCAGAAAATATCTCTCTTTATGTTCACAATGGCAGTATAGGTACTAACAATGGAGAAATTATTATAGATCTAGATAATATTACAGATTATGAAAAGGCGAAGCTGCTTGCAGCTGAAGAAAAAGACATAGTACTTGATGAGGAAAATGGAAAAATCATAGTAATCGATAGAGAATCAGTTGATATTAAACTTCCTGAAGATGGAAGAATTACAGCCGAAGCAGTAGATCATGTCTATCTAGGCTCAGAAAAGAGTATTTATATCGATTCGATAATAGGTGGAAAAGAGATACGGGTTAAGGGTAAAAACGGTATCTATAGTACTACATCTGAAAGTGAAGTGAATATTGAAGGTAGTAGTACAATTTTAGAAGGAGGAGATGGTGGTTTAGGTACTATTAATAAAGAATTGATTTTAAAACTTAAAGAAGATTCTGATCTAATAGCTAGAACATTTGAAGATATAAATATCTATCAAAAAGATGGTGACCTTAATCTAACATTTATTTATAGTGAAAACGGAACTGTAAATTTAACTGCAGATGGTTATATAAATGATAGAAGAGGTGAAATCAGGGATTACACTATAAATGCTAATGGCTTGAATTTAGAATCTAAAACTGCTTCAATTGGTTCTCAAAATTGGCCCCTTTATATTAACTTAAATGAAGGCTCAGTTAGTAGTTTTAAAGCCGCTGACAGCATATTTATCAAAGAATATGATGGTGATATTATTCTGAACACAGCTGAAGCAGGAGATAAGATAATCATTAATGCTGATAATTCAATATATGCAGAAGATGCAGCCAAAGGAAAAATTGCTGGAGATATAATTGAACTAGAAGCCGAAACCGGCAGCATTGGAAGTCAAGATGCTCGAATTAAAACTTATTCAGGGACTGAGGTTAATGCTAAAGCAGATAAAGATATCTATCTTACAGAGTACAATGGAGATCTTAACTCTAAATATTTGTTGAGTAATAATATAATCGATCTATTAATTCTCAATGGTAACTTAAATGCAGATAATATTAAAACATCGAAATTAAAAGCTCAACTTTTAGAACCAGGAGCAAATGCAGTAATAGAAGAGTTAGAATTGGAAGAAGAATTAAAGCTTTGGGCTGATAATGTAGACATAAAGAAGTTAATTCACGAATCTGATATTCCATTGAATATATTTATAAGGGGTGGAAGAGGTAAGATGATGGATAACCTCAAACTCAATGTCCAGTCTAATAGTCCTTTGATCTTTAATAATTTAAGTGCTAATTTTTCAGAAATTAATGCAGCTGCAGACCAGCTTGAATTCTATGATTTTCAGGTAGGAAGTATAGCAGATATAAATAGTAACTATTATAAAGTTGTTGCTGATAATATAAATAAGATTTTGCATGATAGTCATCTGCAGCTTTATCCAGAAAAAGTACCATTTAATTTATTTATCGATACGATGCGCGAGTTAATAACTGATGCTTATGTTGTAAATTATAATGATGACTTTATTATTAACGAATTCAATTCAGAAAACAGTTTTATCAGAAGAAACAGCAATTTAAATTCTATAATTCAAAATAACAGCGGAGGTTATGATTTCTATACAGTCGGAAAAGGCAATATATTACCATTAAACGATTTAATCAATATAGATAATCTTGGTGACAGCGATGGTGATTTAGATGAATAAAAAAAATAAATATTCATTAAATATATTAAAGAATTATTTTAAGAATATAAACTTGATTATAACTTTAGTTGTTATTTTTATTATTTTCTCTTCTCAGTTTATTTATCTGCAAAGAATTAATGCAGCAGAGGAAGTTAAATTTGAAGTAAAAAAAATAGCTTATAACCCTTCTTCAATTTTGAGTGAAGATAAGTTGGAAGAGATAATAAAGAACTATGAAGATAAGGAAGTAAGTATTTCAGATTTGCAGGAGATGGTTAAAGAGATAAATCAGCTTTATAGTGAAGAAGGTTATATCACAGCTAAAGCAATTCTGCCACAACAGAGAGTTAATAACGGAATAATCAAAATTGAACTGATCGAAGGTTATATAGATAAATTAATTCTTGAAGGAAATACTGATACAAAAGACAGCTATATCTTAGATAGGCTGGCAGTTCATTCAGGTGACTTTTTGAATGTCCACACTTTAGAAGATGAATTATTTTATTTTAATGCAACAAATGATCTGATGCTCAGGGTTGAGCTTGAGGCAGGAGAGGAATATAAAAGCAGTAATTTAATCATTTTAGCAGAAGAAAGTCCTAAATATAGATTTTCTGTTTTTGCTGATAATAGAGGTCGCGAAGATACAGGAGAATACAGGAGTGGTTTTAGCTTCAGCAACCAAAGTCTTTTTGGATATAGAGATCAGTTGGGCCTCAGCTATTTTTTTACTGAAGGTAGTGATGGAGGTACATTAAGCTATAATTTTCCTATAAGCAAGAAAAATAGCAGGGCATATTTAAATTACAGCGAAAACACTTCTGAAGTAATAGCAGGTGAATATAGAACAGTAAATATTGGTGGTAATTATAATGAAATTTCTGCAGGTATTAGTTCACCGATCAAAGTTAAACTTGGAGAAAAAACAGAAGCTGCTTTGGAATATAAGAAAAAAGAGTCAGAGAATACATTTTCTAATATTCAATTAAAATCAACGGATATAGAAAACCTTATATTTAATTTAAGCAAACAAAAGGCATCTGTTAGAAGTTCAAGCAGTAGATATCATCGTTTGGTTTATGGAACTGCAGATTTTAATACAGGCTTTTTTAAAAATGAAAGTGAAGCTGATGAATTTTTAAAGTACAATTATTTTTTTCAATGGCAGAAAAGTTTTAAGCAAAATGATCTTTTCAGCTTTAAAACATACCTGCAGTTGACAGCTGATGAACTTCTACCTATTGCTGAGCAGATTTCATTAGGTGGAGGTAACAGTATTAGAGGTTATACAGAGGGTTATGCTTCAGGTGATCAAGGTGGTTATTTTAGTTTTCAGTATAAAATACCAGTAACCAAGAGAATTTCATATTATAATTTCTTTGATTTAGGTTTTGTCCTCCCTTATAAGGGCAATGAAGAAAATATAAATCAGGAAGATTATCTTTTTAGTACAGGTCTGGGTATAAATTTCAATCTTAAATATTCTACTGCTGCAGAGATTATTCTAGGAATACCACTTGATAAAAATGAAGATCCTCGCATCACATTCAGTATTCAAAAAAGTTGGTAGTTGGCATTATTAGTAATACTGATTATAGAAAAAATCTTAAGATTTACATTTAAATATCCATAGAGATAGAATTTTGTAATAGAGAAGATGCAGGTGAACCTCACCACCCAAATAAAATATTTGCATCAAAAGAGATACTAGCTTCCTTCGGATGGAGTTTTCTTGGAAGTTTTAGATAAAATAATGATGGGTTAAGCTGGGTTTGAAATTTCACTTAACAGGAAAGAGATTTAAATCGCGTTTTTCTCGTAACAAGCATAATATTAATTGAGATGCCTGTGAAGTTTACAACATTAAGAGTATTGGTATAGCCAGTGAGATGATTAGAAAGTTTTATCTGGACACCAAAATTGAGCATACAGGGCCAGATAGGCTTCATCCATACATTGTATTGGAGTCTAGCTGGCCTCTTTTTTTGCAATTTAACTTATAGATCTTTATAATTATAATTAGGATTTAAAATTATAAAAAGAGCAGTGATAAATAATGAAAAACTATGATTTTGTTCATTCCTGTATTTGAGTAATGGATTTAGAGAAGTCAATTGAGTTTTACAAAGATGCTTTAAATTTAAAATAGAGTTCTCGCAAAGATTTTTCAGAGAACAAGTTTACTCTGGTTTATTTAACAGATCAGAATGAGAATTTTGAGTTGGAGTTAACTTATAATTATGTAGAAGTCATCTGTATAAAATTGCTAAATGATTTTAATAAATCAAAAAACCCCCAAGAAACCTGCACTACCAGGGTAAACTTGGGGGTAAATTATCTTATTAAAATAAAATGGTGCCGAAGGAGGGATTCGAACCCTCACAGGCCAAGGCCCACAGCGCCCTCAACGCTGCGCGTCTGCCAGTTCCGCCACTTCGGCATAACAATTATATATTATAACATAAAATTTTTTGTTGTCAATATTTAGAGCGATTTTTTTGTTAATGAATCTAAAAGTAATAAAATTTTTTAATTAAGAATAAAGTAATGACGCTTTGTGGAACAAGCCTATCTGCTTATCTGCCGATAAATTCTGTAACTTTTATGCAGGAATTGAACTTATAATCACGAATATTAAGAATATGAGGGAATAAGGAGGCAATAACATTGGCAGACAAAAATACACAAGATAATAAAAATACACAAGATAATCAGGAATCCCCCAAAAAACATAAATGGCTGGGTATTTTAATTATATCCTTACTTTTATTATTCATTGGTCTTACAGGTTATTATTTAGAAAGTGGTTTAAAACCACTTGCTAATGGAAATGGTGATTTATCTGAAATGGAAGCGGAACAATCTTTATTTGATCAGATATTGTCTATTTTAGGAATGGGAGAAAGTGATTTTGATCAAGATTTAAACATCTTATTTGTTGGATTAGATGACGAAGAAAGTGTTGCTCTGGGGACTATCGAAGCTGATTCTATAGTTTTAGGAAGACTGAGACCTAAAGCAAATAGACTGCAGTTAGAGTACATAAATGAAAATTCAAAACATGAAGACAAGATATTAAAAAAATACAGTAAAGAAGATATTCAAATTGCTGTTGAAGAGATAACAAAAACAGAGATTGATTATTATGTTTATGTTAACTATCAGGGATTTGAAAAAGTAATTGATGAGTTAGGTGGAGTTCAGCTTAAATTAAAAGAAGATGTTAAAGTTCCTGGTTTAGGACTCGATTTAAAAGCAGGTAATAACCTTTTAGCTGGAAAAGAAGCTTTGAATTTTGTTCGCTGGAGCAGCTCTAATTATCTTCCCAGATCTGAAAGACAAAAAATGTTAATTCAAGCTGTAGTAGCTAAATTAAGAACAAATAATATAATGTTTAATGTTAAAGAACTTTATAATACTATTGTAGAGAGTTATAATTCTATTGAAACAGATATTAATACTGTACTTGCTGCAGAAATTTTTAATTACATCCGTTCCAACCCGCAATTAGAGTTAGAGTTTATTGATTAAATTAGAAAAAATAAGCTTTTAAGAAAAAATTATCTGTAGTCGATTTTACAAGTATTTAGTAGTATATTTAACATAGAATAATTTAATTACTGATAATAGCTGATATTAGATTTTGACTTGAACTGTGTTTTTATATATACTAGTTATTGCTGACGCGGTAATTATACTTTTGTTACTGCAGATGGGCGAATAGCTCAGTTGGGAGAGCACCTGCCTTACAAGCAGGGGGTCACAGGTTCGAGCCCTGTTTCGCCCACCATTTTTATTTGTAAATATAATAATTAAGAAGTGAAAAAGATTTTTATCTTTTAAGATACTTCTTAGCACGGAGGTGTAGCGTAGCGGTTTAACGCGCCGGCCTGTCAAGCCGGAGATCGCGGGTTCAAATCCCGTCTCCTCCGCCATTTTAGGTGGGATAGCTCAGTCGGTAGAGCAGTGGATTGAAAATCCACGTGTCGACAGTTCGATTCTGTCTCTCACCACCATTTTGTGCGGGAATAGCTCAGTGGTAGAGCATCACGTTGCCAACGTGAGGGTCGCGAGTTCAAATCTCGTTTCCCGCTCCATTAAATTGCAGTTTTGGGCGGCATAGCCAAGTGGTAAGGCAGAGGACTGCAAATCCTTTATTCGTCGGTTCAAATCCGTCTGCCGCCTCCATAATTACTTTACAAAGTGCAATTCTATTGATATAATACATAAATGTTACAGGTTAAATATTTTAATATATGCCGGGGTGGCGGAATTGGCAGACGCATCGGACTTAAAATCCGGTGGGAATTTATTCCCGTGTCGGTTCGAGCCCGACCCCCGGCACCACTTTTTTTACATATTTAACTTTTATTATTTTATTAAAAAGAAAAGTGATGCTGCTAAAGTAATTATAGCAAATGATGATTTTAAAATAAGTGCTAACTTAAATTTTTTAAGTTGGTATAGCTCAGTTGGTCAGAGCGCTACGTTGACATCGTAGAGGCCAGTGGTTCGAATCCACTTACCAACACCATTTTAATAATGTATAGGCCGGGGTGGCGGAATTGGCAGACGCATCGGACTTAAAATCCGGTGGGAATTTATTCCCGTGTCGGTTCGAGCCCGACCCCCGGCACCACTTTTCCACATTTATTGTGGATTTTTTTATTTGCTTAAATATTTGACTTTTTAAGAAATTAGGAATATAATAATAAAAAATAAAGAATTTAAATGCTTTGATAGGGAAGAGTAAATTTTTCTGACAGTTAAAAGAGAATTGTGCCGGCGGCTGAAAGCACATAACTGAACAGCAAATTGAAAACCACCCTGGAGCAGATAGGAGGAATAAAGTATTTCTATCCGGCTAAACCGTTATCCTGTTAAGTGAATAATAATTTTATTTATTCTAGATTTCATTTTAGAATTTATATAATTATTATTAACTAGAGTGGAACCGCGCAATCCGTCGTCTCTAATCTGAGATGAGGGATTTTTTTAGTTTTATAAAGGATTTTAGTATTAAAATAGTTTAAAATAATTTTAAGTGAAATTTTAAGGAGGAGAAGAAATGGAAAAAGTAAAAGTAACACTACCAGATGGATCAGTTAAGGAATATGATGCTGGTACAACAGTAAAGGATGTAGCTTATTCTATTGGTAGTGGTTTAGGTAGAGATGCAGTTGCTGGTGTAGTGGACGGCGAAGAGGTAGACGCTAATTATCCAATCGAAGAGGATGTTGAGCTTTCAATTATTACAATTGATAGTGATCAGGCATTAGAAATTTTAAGACATACCGCCTCCCATGTTATGGCTCAGGCAGTTAAAAGACTTTATGATAAGGTTCAGGTTGCAATTGGGCCTGCAATAGAAGATGGTTTTTACTATGATTTCAATTTAGAAGAAACTATCAACGAAGAATCACTAGTAGAAATTGAAGCAGAAATGCAGAAAATTATTGACGAAGATATTGAAATTGAAAGAAAAGTTCTGCCGAGAGATGAAGCGATAGCTTTAATGGAAGAAAGAAATGAAAAATATAAGCTGGAATTAATAGAGGAGTTAGAAGACGAAATGATTAGTCTCTATTTCCAGGGAGATTATGTAGATCTCTGTCGTGGACCTCACCTTCCTTCAACAGGCTATGTAAAAGCATTTAAACTAATGAATGTAGCTGGAGCTTACTGGCGTGGAGATGAAAACAATGAAATGCTGCAGCGGATTTATGGTACAGCATTTGCAAGCGAAAAAGATTTAGAAAAATACATCAACAGAATGGAAGAGGCTAAAAAACGTGATCACAGAAAATTAGGTAAAGAACTTGATCTTTTCAGTATTCAAGATGAAGGTAGAGGTTTTCCATTCTTTCATCCTAAAGGAATGGCTTTAAGAAATGAATTGGTTGACTTCTGGAAAGAAGAACACCGTAAAGCGGGTTACGAAGAAATTAAAACTCCAATAATTTTAGATGAATCACTCTGGCATCAATCAGGTCATTGGGATCATTACAAAGATAATATGTACTTTACTGAAATAGATGGTGAAACACATGCTGTTAAACCAATGAACTGTCCTGGTGGAATTTTAGTTTATAAGGATTCTATGCATAGTTATCGAGAACTTCCAATTAGAATGGCAGAATTAGGCTTAGTTCATCGTCACGAAATGTCAGGAGCTTTACATGGCTTAATGAGAGTTAGAAGTTTTACTCAAGATGATGCTCACATTTACTGTCTGCCAGATCAAATTGAAGAAGAATTAAGCGGTGTAATTAAACTTGTAGATAGATTATATAGTGCTTTTGGCTTTAATTATAATGTAGAATTAAGTACTAAACCAGAAAAAGCAATGGGAGATGACGCTCTCTGGGATGAGGCTACAGATGCTTTAAGAAATGCTGTAGAAAAAAATGATTTAGATTATGAAGTCAACGAAGGCGATGGAGCTTTTTATGGTCCTAAGATTGACTTTCATTTAGAGGATAGTATAGGTAGAACCTGGCAGTGTGGAACTATTCAGCTTGATTTCCAGATGCCCGAAAGATTTGACCTCAGCTATATTGGTCAGGATGGAGAAGAACATCGTCCTGTAATGATCCACAGAGCAATTTATGGTAGTATTGAACGCTTCATTGGAATTTTAATTGAGCACTTTGCCGGTGCCTTTCCAACCTGGATTGCACCAGTACAGGTAGAAATAATACCGGTATCTGATGATCAAATAGACTATGCTCTAAAAGTAAAAGAAGCACTAAGTCAAGAAAAAATTAGAGTTGAAGTTGACAGCCGCTCGGAGCAGGTTGGGTACAAAATTAGAGATGCTCAAGTTAAGCAAATTCCATATATGTTAATTGTTGGAGGTCGGGAAGAGGAAAATGAGACAGTTTCTGTGCGAGACAGACGCGAAGGTGATTTAGGTACAAGCAAACTCTCTGAATTCAAAGCTAAAATTTTAGAAGAAATTGAAACTATGGCTATTAATCAAGACGAATTATAATAAGCAGATTATTATACCCCGGTTTTAAAACTGGGGTATAAATTACATATTTTTAACTGGGGGTTGATTTTTTTGGAAAAAATAAAATTAGCAGTAATTGCAGGGACTCCATATGATACAATGCTAGGTAGAGATTATTATAGTTCAAAAGGTTATGATATTGTATCAGCCTATACCTCAGAAAGTTCAGCTGAGCAAAATAAACTTCAGTACAGCAATCCGGAAAAGCTGCAGCAGATTACTCTTGATAAGATTATGGAATTAAAAGAGCAGGGAGCCAAAGCAGTGATTATTTATTGTAACTCTTTAAGCGCTGTTTTAGACAAAGAAGATTTAATTAGAAGTTCTGGCCTAGCCTTATTAACTCCTTTAGATGTTTATAGAAATCTTTCTGTTTCAGCATCTAAAAAAATTGCAATTTTAGCTGCTAACTCACAGAGTGCTGTTAAAATAGAAAAAATAATAGCTAAAAATAATTCTAAAACAGAATTTATTACAGCGGGAGTTATGCCTATTATAAACGCTATTGAAGCAAAAATTGAGCCTGGAAATATTTATGATGACCATGGTCTCAAGGAATTAATAAACTCTTTTCAAAAAATGGGAGCCGACTATCTCTTACTTGGCTGTACTCATTTACCATATTTAAAAAATGAAATTGATGACAATTTTGAAAAAATTATTGATCCAGCAGATGAAATTTTAGATATGCTTTTAGAACAAATTTCTTGACAGACTAAGTACCCTATGCTATACTAATTAAGGAAAAGAAAGTAGAAACGCCTGTTTCTCACCAGTCAGAACTGGTTAATATCAGTATTTCCGCTTTGAGTTTAGCTCTCAGCGGGAGTAGTAGACCTATCTTTAGGATGGGCTATCTTTAGCTGATTATTGAATTTAACGGGTGGTTTCTACCACTCGTTTTTTGTATATTTGTTGTTTTTTTATATCACTCAGGAGGTGCATAAATATCGTTAATGATTTAAGAGTTAATGATCGCATTAGAGCAAGAAAGGTTCGTCTGATCGATCAAGAAGGAGAGCAAATTGGTATCAAGTCATTGAATGACGCATTGGATCGTGCTGCAGAATATGGTATGGACTTAGTAGAAGTTGCTCCACAGGCTAATCCACCTGTATGCAGAATTATGGATTATGGTAAGTATAAGTACGAACAGGCTAAGAAAGAAAAAGAAGCCAAAAAGAACCAGAATGTAATGAATGTTAAAGAAGTTCAGATGGGTGTTAAAATTGAAGATCACGATTTTAACGTTAAGTTAAAGCAGGCCCGTAGATTCCTCAACGATAAGGATAAAGTTAAGGTAAGAATTCGTTTTAGAGGAAGAGAAATGATGCATAAAGAATTAGGATATGATCTTATGGATCGTTTAATTGAACAGACTAAAGATATTGGTAAAGTAGAAAGTAAGCCTAAAATGGAAGGTAGAAATATGATGATGTTTCTAACTCCAGAGAGTGACAAATAGTAAATAATAAAATATCTAATAAATTTTTAATTTATAAGATATTTATCGATTAATAATTATTACAGTATTAGGAGGTTAAATCATGCCAAAGCAAAAAACACACAAAGGTATTGCTAAAAGAGTAAAAACTACAGCTAATGGTAAGCTTAAGCATCACAAAGGATTTCACAGTCATATTTTAACCAAGAAATCCGGTAATAGAAAAAGAAATTTGCGCAAAGCTAAGTTATTGAATAAGACATATCAAAAGAAGTATAAATCATTATTACATGGATAATCATAATTAATAAAATAGTATAAAAAATAATATATGTTAAAATTTTGGAAGGAGTGTCATTTAAGATGCCACGTGTAAAAAGAGGAAATAAGGCGCGTAAGCGTAGAAAAAAAGTTTTGAAGATGGCTAAGGGATATTTTGGATCCCGCAGTAAATTATATCGTCCTGCAAATCAGGCAGTAATGAAGTCTCTACATTATGCATATAGAGATAGAAGAAATAAAAAGAGACAATTTAGAAAGCTTTGGATTACTAGAATCAATGCAGCAGCTAGAAATGAAGGTCTTTCTTACAGCCGTTTCATTAATGGTTTAAGACAGGCTAATGTAGAAATAGATCGTAAAATGTTAGCTGATCTTGCAGTTAATGATTCTGACGGCTTTGCTGATTTAGTAGATCTAGCAAAAGAGCAGTTAGGAAATTAATTAAATGAATATAATCAGCAGTTCTCAAAATGATAAGATTAAATATCTAAATAAGCTTTACCGGAGCAGAAACAGACGTAAGGAAGGTGTCTTTATTCTCGAGGGTAAAAGGCTTATTGAGGCTGCGTTAGCAGGAGGAGCAGATTTTAAAAAGGTCTTTCTTACTCCTGCTTTTTTTAAATCGGCTGAAAATGATAATCTACTGGCTGATTTAAAATTAAAGGCAGAGTTTATTTATCTTGAAGAAAGTCTTTTAAAAGAAACTGCATCTACGGTTAATCCACAGGGAATTTTAGCAGTAGTAGAAGAGTCTGTTTTCAAAGGTGATTATTTTTATCAAAAGGCAGATAAAATATTGCTTTTAGATAGAATTCAAGATCCTGGTAATATGGGAACAATGATTCGAACAGCTGTTGCTGCAGGCTTTGATGGGATAATTGCACTCAAGGGTTCTGTAGATATCTATAATCAAAAAGTTATCCGAGCTACTATGGGAGGAATTTTTTCTATAGCTATCAGACAGAAGCTGAGTCAGGAAGAATTTTTAACTGAAATTGGAAAAGAAGCTGCAGACTACGAACTACTGGCAGCTGATATTGAAGCTGAAGAATATCATTTTGAGCATAATTACAGCAATCAATTAATTTTGATGATTGGTAATGAGGCAAATGGGCTGGATTCTAAACTTATGGATGCTGCCACTTCAAAAATAAAAATTCCACTGGCAGGAGAAATTGAATCTTTAAATGCAGCAGTTGCTGCTTCAGTTATTGCTTTTGAAATACTTTCACAGCAGCTTAAATTGTAATTTTAAACTTTTAAATTTTTTCTTGTTAGAGATTTTTTTCTATGGTATAATTAATGGAGAATATAATATTTAAAGGCAGAGAAGGAGAAAGTAACTAAATAAGATTTTAAGAGAGATTAACTGCAGCAGCTGAAAGCAGTTAAATTATTAAATTTAGTGAAATTCACTCTGGAGCTGAGGGCTGAAATTAGTAAGCTTATCCGGAAGTAAATACTTTCGTTAACAAATAAAGTGATTCCACATTAAACTGTGGGATAATCAGGGTGGTAACACGGTATCTCGTCCCTTTAGGGCGGGATTTTTTCTATTTAAGCTAAAAAAATTATTGATATACATATAACATGGAGGTGTTAATTTTGGATCTATTAGATGATCTAAAAAAGATTGAAAAAGAAGCAGAAGCAGAGCTGAAAGAGGTTGAAGACCTCGATCAGTTAGAAGAAATGAGAATTAAGTATTTAGGTAAAAAGGGATCAATTCAGTCTGTTTTTTCTCAAATGGGTAAAATTGACGCTGATCAACGACCGGTAGTTGGTAAAGAAGCAAATATTTTAAAAGGAAAAATTCAAAGCTGGCTGGGTGAACACAAAGAAAGATTAGAAAAAGAAGCTGCTCAAAAACGGTTTGAGGCAGAGAAAATCGATGTAACTTTACCAGGTAGTGAAGTTGAAGCAGGTAGAAGTCATCCTTTATCTCTGGTAACTAAAGAGTTAGAAGATATTTTTATTGGTTTAGGATTTGATATTGCAGAAGGGCCAGAAGTTGAAAGTGAATATTACAATTTTGAAGCTTTAAATATTCCAGCCCATCATCCTGCTCGTGATTTACAGGATACACTTTATATCGATGACCATTATTTACTGAGAACTCATACATCACCGGTGCAGATAAGAACTATGGAAGCAGAAGAACCACCTGTAAGAATTATTGCTCCTGGTAGAGTTTATCGTTCTGATGAATTAGATGCATCTCACTCTCCAATTTTTCATCAAACAGAGGGCTTAGTAGTTGATAAGGATATTGCTTTCAGTGATTTAAAAGGAACGATTGAATTAATTGTTGAAGCCTTATTTGGTAAAGATAGAGATGTTAGATTCCGTCCGAGCTATTTCCCTTTTACAGAGCCCAGTGCAGAGGTTGATGTTTCCTGTATTGTTTGTGGAGGAGAAGGTTGTCCCTTGTGTTCTCATACAGGTTGGTTAGAAATAATGGGAGCCGGAATGGTACATCCAAATGTACTCGAAATGTCCGGTTATGATAAAGATCTTTACAGTGGCTTTGCTTTTGGAGTTGGACTTGATCGTCTTGCCTTATTAAAATATGGGATTGATGATATTAGAGTCTTATACGAAAATGATAAGCGCTTTTTACATCAGTTTTAATAAAGTGATTTGAATAAATTTGCAGCTTTTTTGCTGCTGATCTTGATAAAAAGAAAGGATGATAAATTTGCAGATATCATATAACTGGTTAAAGAAATATATTGATCTGAATTTTACTCCAGCAGACCTTTCAGAAAAACTGACTATGGCTGGTCTGGAAGTTGAAGGAGTAGAATATTTAGGAGAAGGCTTAAAAGATATTATAATTGCTAAAATAGAATCAATTAAAGAACATCCAGATGCAGATAAACTTGTAATCTGTATGGTAAGAACTGCAGCAGATAAAGACTTAATTCCGGTTGTTACAGGAGCACCTAATGTGGAAGCCGGTCAGATGGTTCCATTTGCAGAAGTGGGAACAACTCTTCCTAATGGAATGAAAATTGAAGAGGTAGAGCTTAGAGGCCAGATTTCTCAAGGAATGATCTGTTCTAAAGATGAGCTGGGACTGCAGGAAGAAAGAGCAGCAGGAATTATGGTTTTAGATGAATCAGCTCCTTTGGGAGCAAGTTTTCTTAAATATAAGAGACTGGATGATTATGTATTTAAACTTGATTTAACACCTAATTATGCCCGCTGTCTGGGAATGATTGGGGTGGCTCGGGAAATAAAGTCTCTCTATGCTCAGGAAAAAACTTTAAATACACCTCCAATTTCTTTTTCAGAAGCTGAAGAGCTGGGAAATATAAATGATTATGTTGAGGTAGAAATTGAAGATCCAGATCTATGTCCTCGTTATACTGCTCGCTTAGTCAAGAATGTTGAAGTCAAAGAATCACCAGAGTGGATTCAGCGCCGGCTTAAGGCAGCAGGAATCAGACCAGTAAACAATGTGGTTGATATTTCTAACTTTGTTTTAATGGAATATAATCAGCCGCTGCACACCTTTGATTTTGATAAAATTAAAGATGGTAAAATTATTGTGCGTAGAGCCGAAGCTGATGAAAAAATTATGACCTTAGATGATGAAGAAAGAGGCTTAGATGATGAAATGCTGGTTATTTCTGATCCAGAAAAAGCAGTAGCTGTTGGTGGAGTTATGGGTGGAGCCAATACTGAAGTAACAGCAGAAACCACCAATGTTTTAATTGAATCTGCCTACTTTAACCCAGTAAGTATTCGAAAAACTGCCAAGAAATTATCAATGCATTCGGATTCTTCACACCGTTTCGAAAGAGGTGTAGATATAGAAAAAGCAATTGAGGCTAATAATCGTGCCTGTCAGATGCTGGCTAAATGTGATGGTGCTAAAGTAGTGCCTGGGGTAATAGATGAGTATCCTTTAGAATACGAGGCAGCAGTTATTAATCTAGAAACAGCAAGAGTTAATCAGCTTTTAGGAATTAAATTAGAGGCAGCAGAAGTTAAGGAGAGCTTAGAGCGTTTAGGATTTGAAGTTAAAGAAGCTGCCCAAAAGGGTGAATTCGAAGTAACAGTTCCTTCCTTTAGAACAGATGTAACCCAGGACGCTGATTTAGTAGAAGAAATAGCACGGGTTTATGGTTATAATAAAATTCCATCTACTAGACCTATTTCAAAGCAGCGAGGTAAAAGATCTCCGAAGCAGAAATTTGAAAAAAGAGTTGAAGAGCTGCTCCAGGCAGGTGGTTTAGATGAGGTAATTACCTATAGTCTCCAGGATAAGAAAAATTATCAGGATTTAAACTTAAGTCAATTTGAGGATTTTTCTAAATTTGTCAGCATTAAAAATCCATTGAGTGAGGCTTATGCAATTTTAAGAACAACACTGGTTCCTGGAATAATCGATGTCCTATCTTCCAATGCCCGTCGTCAGGGATCTGAAATGGCTGTTTTCGAAACTGGTACAGTTTTTAGAAATCAAGGTGGGAATAACCGTCCGGAAGAACTAAATAAACTTGGTGGTGGAATATTTGGATATGAAAATGATATCTGGCAGCAGGGAGCACCTAACTTTTTTGCTTTAAAAGGAGTGCTGGAAATGCTTTTCGAAAGAATTCAGCTTGATAATTATCAGTTTATTCCTGATAATGATAACCGAGATTTTCTCCATCCGGGACGCAGAGCTGAAATTAAATATGATCAGACTCAGACCTTTGGTTTTATCGGTGAAATTCATCCAGAGCTTGCTGATCAAAATGATTTACCTGCAGGAGCGACTATTTTTGAAATAGATTTAGACTTTCTATTTGAAGTAACTGCAGAAAAGTCTTATAATTATCATAAATTAGTAAAATATCCAGTACTATCTCGTGATCTTGCAGTTGTACTGGAAGAAGAAATAGCTGTAGGCGATATCTATCAATCAATTAAAGATGTCGGTGGCGCTATGCTTAAAAATCTGGAGCTTTTTGATATTTATCAGGGAGATCAGATTAAAGATGGCTATAAAAGTGCAGCCTTTGAATTGAAATTTCAGGCAGCAGATAGAACTTTAACTGATCAAGAGGTAAATGAGCGTTTTAATCAGATAGTAAAGCATCTCAAAAAAGAATATTCTGCAGAAATTAGAGGAAATTAAAATTTTAGGCAGGAATTTCGACTTTTGTAATGAATATAATAAAGTAGACTACCATAGTTGGAGATGTTGCTAATGATAGAAGAAAAAAATCAAAATAAAAAGAAGTTCAAATTGAATATCTTGGGAGACAAGTTTACCGTTACTGGAGAATTTAGTGAGGATTATATTCACAAACTGGCTGAACATGTTGAAAAAACTGGTCGAGAGATTAGGAATGCTTATCCTAAACTTCCCTTTAGACGTCTATCACACCTGACGATGATAAATCTGGCTGATGAATATTTTAAACTAAGAAGTCAGTGTGTAGATTTGAGTAAAGAAAAAGAAAGGCTCAAAGAAGCTAATCAGAGCTTACACCAGGAGTTAAAAAAGCTGCGTCGGGAGAATGAGGAATTAACTAATC
Organism: Halanaerobium saccharolyticum subsp. saccharolyticum DSM 6643; assembly: GCF_000350165.1. Classification (NCBI taxonomy): domain Bacteria; kingdom Bacillati; phylum Bacillota; class Clostridia; order Halanaerobiales; family Halanaerobiaceae; genus Halanaerobium; species Halanaerobium saccharolyticum. The sequence goes on along the minus strand of NZ_CAUI01000015.1, from coordinate 273,125 downwards.
TACTTGAGGAGGTAGACTAATTGGATATTATTAATTTCCTCGATATAATAATTTTAGTTATCTTACTTTTTTTCGCCTATAATGGATTTAAACGGGGATTTATAGATCAAACAAGCACAATACTCGGACTGCTGGCTGCTTTATTTGTTGCAGTCAGGCAGTACGTTTATTTTACCCAGTTTTTAGAGCCATATTTAGATTTATCTACTTCACTGCTGCAGTTTATTTCTTTTGCAGTAATCTTTATTGTGGTAAATATTGTAATTCATGTTTTAGGAATTACTCTCAAAAAAATTGTAGATGCTATTTTTCTGCAGCCGGTAGACCGTGTTTTGGGATTTTTGCTGGGTATATTTAAAGCTGGAATTATCGTTTATTTGCTAATTTTAATTCTGGTCCAGATCCCTCATCATAAAGTTAATGATGTGCTAAATGAATCATTTTTAGCTACAAGAATTATCGAAGCATCACCATTAATACAATCAAAGATTGAAGAAATTTTTCGGCCATGATATTTTCATGGCCTTTTGGCTTTTAATTGAATATATATTTTAAAGAAAAAGAGGTGTAATTATGCAGGAAATGAGCAACAAAGAAATTGCAAAAACCCTGGCTAAATTTGCTGATTTAATGGCTATTAAAGGAGAAAATGATTTTAAAATCAGAGCTTATACAAATGCTGCTCGTAAAATAGAGTCTTTTGCAGATCAGATTTCTCAGCTGGCAGCAGAGGATAGTTTAAAAGATATTAAAGGAATTGGCAGCGGAATAGCCGAAGCGATTAATCAGCTACTGCAGGAAGGTATGATTGAAGAAATGGAGGCGATTAAAGCTGAGCTTCCACCTGGAGTTATAGAAATGACTGATATTCAGGGTTTAGGACCCAAAACTGCTCACCGCTTTTATTATGAATTAGAAATAGAAGATTTAGTAAGTTTAGAAAAAGCTTTAAAAGAAGGAAAAGTACAAAAGATGAAGGGCTTTGGTAAAAAGTCGGAAGCAAAACTATTAAAGGCCTTAAAAAATCACGAAAAATATGTGGATAAAATTATATTAGCCAAGGCTTTAAAAACTGCTGGAGAGATTATTGAGACAATCAAAGCCGAAATTAAGCCAGAACTATTTAAAAAAATTGAAATCTGCGGCAGCAGTAGAAGAGCCAAAGAATTAACTGGAGATTTAGATATCTTGATTGCATCAGATCAGCCTGAAAAGCTTTCTAAACAGCTTAAAAACCTTGATTTTACAGCCGAAGTTATTGGGGCTGGTGATACTAAAGTCAGTATCAGAACTGATCAGGGAGTTCAGACAGATTTTAGGTTGGTCAGCGAAGAAGAGTTTCCTTCAGCTCTCCATTATTTTACCGGTTCTCAGGCCCATAATGTACGAATGAGGCAGCTGGCTAAAGATAATAACTTAAAATTAAGTGAATATGGATTATTTAGAGAAGATGGCAGCAAAGAAAAAATTGAGTCTGAGGCAGATATTTTTAAAATTTTAGGTTTAGACTATATTATACCAGAATTGAGAGAAGATCAGGGTGAAATAGAAGCTGCGCAAAAGGGAGAGCTTCCTCAAAGTATAGAATTAGATGATATTAAAGGAGATCTACATCTCCACTCCCGCTATAGTGATGGTGCTTTTACAATCAAAGAAATGGCTGAGGCGGCCAGAGACCAAAGAGCTTATCAATATCTAGCCGTTACTGACCATTCTCAATCTCTGACAATTGCCAGCGGCATGAGTATTCAAGAGTTAAAAGCACAGCTTAAAGAAATCGATGAGCTAAATAAAGAGCTAAAAGACTTTAAAGTGCTTAAGGGAGTAGAAGTTGATATTTTAAAAAACGGAGATTTAGATTTTGAAGACGAACTATTGGAACAGCTTGATTTTGTTATCGCTTCAATTCACAGTAATTTTAACCTGAAAGAAGAGGAAATGACCGCCCGAATTATTAAAGCAGTTAAAAACCCTCATGTTAATTTAATTGGTCATCCCAGAGGTAGAATGCTTGGAGGGCGAGAGCCTTATGCAGTTGATTTAGAGAAAGTTATTGCAGCTGCAGCAGAATATAATACCGCTTTAGAAATTAATGCTTCACCACAGCGTTTGGATTTAAATGCTGAATGGGCTCGTAAAGTTAAAAAAGCGGGAGGCAAGATTTCGATTAATACTGATGCTCATCATTACAGGGAGTACAGTGATATGAAACTTGGGGTGGCAACAGCCCGCCGCGGTTGGTTGGAAAAAGAAGATGTAATTAATACCTTTTCTTATCAAGAATTAATTGAATTTTTAAATTCAAAAAAGTAATGTCTAAAAGTAGATACAAAAATAAATTAAGAAAAATTTAAGCAAAAATTTAAGAAAATTAAATTCCGGAGGTATTTATGGTGAAAGAACACAGTCTGGAAGTATTAGAATATAAAAAGATAATAAAAATGACTGCGGCTCGTGCCGCAACAAATATCGGAAAAGAAATTGTCGAAAATTTAAAGCCTGTCAGCAATGCTAATTATATCAAGGATAGATTAGCTGAAGTTACAGCAGTCAAATCAATGATTTCCGAATTTTCTACTCCTCCTTTTGGTGGGGTAAGAGATATCAGAGATGATCTCAAAAAAGCAGCTAAAGGCTCAGTTTTAGCGACTGATGCAATCAGCAGAGTTCGAAGTACTCTCAGAGGAGTTTCAGAACTTCAGCGATATTTAGAGAACATCAAAACTGATTTAGATCCCAGAATAATTGAAAGAGAATATCAGGTAATTTATGATTTATGCTCAGATTTAAAGAGCAGACCGGGGCTGGCCCGAGAGATTGACCGCTGTATTAATGAATATGGAGATGTAGCTGATGATGCCAGTTCTAAATTAAAATCACTGCGGTCTAAAATGGATTCTATAGAAAATTCTATTCGCGACAAACTGGATTCAATTATCAAAAGTAAACATTATCAGGATATGCTGCAGGAAAATATAGTTACTAGAAGAGAAAACCGTTATGTAGTTCCGATTAAACAGGAACAGCGAAATAACTTTGATGGTATTGTCCATGGGCAATCTGCCAGTGGTTTAACCCTCTTTATGGAACCGATGTCTGTGGTTCGTTTAAATAATGAGCTGAGAGAGGTTAGAGCGAAAGAAAGTGCAGAGATTCAGCGAATTTTACAGATGCTGAGTTCTAAAATAGCTCAGGACGAAGAAATAATAAAAAGAGATTTAATGATTATTACCAGATTAGATAGCATTGCAGCTGCCGCAAAGTTTAGTCTTGATTTTGAATGTAATGCTGCAGATATTAATCAAAAGGGTATTATAGAATTAAAACAGGCCAGACATCCACTTTTAAAAGAAGATCCGGTACCCATTGATTTAAAACTTGGTGATGATATTGCAACCCTTGTCATCACCGGTCCAAACACTGGTGGTAAAACAGTTGCCTTAAAGACTGTTGGTCTCTTAACAATGATGACTCAAACCGGTCTGCACATCCCGGCTGCTGCCAATTCGACTGTGGCAGTCTTTGAAAAAATATTTGCTGATATCGGTGATGAACAGAGTATTGAACAGAGTTTAAGTACCTTTTCTTCTCATATGCACAGGATTAGAGAGTTTCTGGCAGAATCAGATGAATCTACTTTAGTTTTAATGGATGAGCTGGGAGTTGGAACTGACCCTGAAGAGGGTGCTGCTTTAGGAATTTCTATTTTAGAAAAACTTCAGCAGAAAAAGGCAGTCACTATAGCTACGACTCACTACAGTCAGCTTAAAAGTTATGCTTACACCACTGAACAGGTAGAAAATGCCTCTGTAGAATTTGATATTGAAACTTTAAAACCTACCTACAAGCTGATTATGGGAGTTCCAGGTGGTTCAAATGCTTTTGAAATTGCACTTAGACTGGGAATACCTCAGGAAATAATTGATCGGGCCCGAACTCTGTTAAGTGACGAAGAGATTAAAGTTGAAGATATAATTAATGAATTAAATCAGGAAAGAAATCGCTACCAAAAACTGCGGCAGGAAATGGAAGAATTCCGCAATCATGAAAAGCAATTAAAAGAAAAATATGAAAAAATGATAGAAGAACAGCAGCAGAAACATGAAAAGGAAATGAAGGCTGCTCGCGAAGAAGCGGAAGCAATTGTAGAAGAGACTAAAAAAGAAGCAAAAAGAATCATTTCTAATTTAAAAGAAAAAGACTTCAGTCAGCGTTCTGAAATTGATAGAGCCCAGACTTCGGCAAACGAAAATTTAAAAGAGCTGAGTCAGATTTTAGAATCAGAAAATGAGAAAGAAAAAGAAAAAATTGATCCAGATGAATTTTCTGAAGGAGATCAGGTTAGAGTTCGCAGTATTGGTCGTAAAGGAGAAATTACTAATATTGATCGCGATAAAAAAGAAGCTCAGATTCAGGCAGGAATTATGCAGGTTACTGCCTCACTGGCGGATCTGGTTAAAGTTGATATTCCTGATGATAATGAGGAAAAACAGCTTAAAAATTACAGAGTTAAAAAAGCACAGCATGTATCACCTAAACTTGATTTAAGAGGCGAAAGATATGAGGCCGCACAGTTTAAGGTTGATAAATATTTAGATGATGCATTTTTAGCCGGTTTAAATGAAGTAGAAATTGTCCATGGTAAGGGAACTGGAGCTTTGCGAAATGCTGTGGAAGAAGTTTTAGAAAATAATGCTCATGTTAAAGACTATCGTCTTGGTCGCCAAAAAGAGGGTGGAATGGGTGTTACTATAGTTAAAATTCAATAGTATTTAGTATTCAAAAAGGGATTTCCCAGCTTCAAAACTGGAGAAATCCCTTTTTTAGTTTATATATAATTTTTAAAATACTTTAATCGATAAATTTAAGCATTAATCTACTATTAATCATTACCGAATATATCAAACAAGCCTCCAAGTGGACTATCAGAATCTTCATCATCTGAACCAGAGTCACTATTTGAATCTTGATTTGAATCAGAACCATTATTGTCATTTAAGAATGGAACACTGCTGCCACCTGAACCATGAATATTACAGTTACGAGTTGGCTTAGTTTCAAAACGAGGCTCACCATTTCTTTGAAGTTTTGGGATTCCGTATTCCTGATCTATCTGTTGTACCGGACCTCCAGTAGCTATAGTATAAGTACCTTTTACCAGATCTTCCGAATCTTTATTTGAATTAACTTCTCTAAATGATTTTTGAGCAGGGCCAATTCTAATACCTGAACCCTGAATATAATGTCTTTCCTCAATCTGGTCAGCAGGACAATTATTTGTTGCTAAAAGTCCACTTTCGCGGTCAACTCTTACAGTTTCTACTGGGCCGTGTAAACTTTCTGTTTCAGTTGGCTCTGTTCCTTCTTTATAAGGAAGAACATCAATTCTTGGTGAAGACTGATTAGAAAGTAATCCAGTATATGGATCAACATCAACTTCAATTATATTATCCGGCATTTGGAAATTAATAACCGGCATATCTTTAACAGCTGCCCGCATATAATCTCCCCAGATTTGAGCTGCCTCACCACTACCAACTGTTTTTACATCATATTCCATTGAGCGTGCAGTATCTTCTCCAATCCAGACACTTGTTGCAATTTGAGATGTAAAACCGACAAACCAGGCATCAGTATAATCATTAGTAGTACCTGTTTTACCACCAACATCACGGTCCATCTGAGCTCTGCGGCCTGTACCGTTATCAACAACACTTTTCAACATTGAAGTAATTAAATAACTATCAGCCTGTGTCATAACCATTTTGCTTTTAGGTTGGGCTTCATAAATTAAATTTTGATGTTTATCGTAAACCTTTCTAATTGCATGAGGCTCAGTATATATTCCCTTATTTGCAAAAACACTATAAGCAGAAGCCATTTCGATTGGCGTAACTCCTCGATTTAGACCTCCAAGGGCCAGTGAATAATGATCATCATGACCATCAGAGTTAGTAAAAGTTGAAATACCAAGTCTTTCGGTAAAATCAATTACACTTTTAACCCCAATATCTTGAATTAATTTTACTGCTGCTACATTAACTGAATTAGTTAGAGCAGTGTTTAAATTAATTAGACCTCTGTAGCGATCACCATAGTTTCGAGGCCAGATACTTAATTCATCTCCCTTATTACTCTCAGAAGCCAACATCGGCAGATCGTTAATGATTGAACCTGTAGTGTAATCTCCTTCAATTAAAGCTGTAGAATAAACAAAGGGTTTAAAGGCTGAGCCAGGCTGTCTTACTGCCTGATAAGCTCTATTAAACTGATCAGTGCCTCGACCGCCAACCATAGCTCTAATAGCACCACTATTAACATCTAAACTAACTAGTGATAACTGGGGCTGTAAATTTTGACTACCGCTGCTCTGAAAAGAAGGAATAAAGCCATTTTCAATCTTATTATTAATTGTCTGTTCAGCTAACTTCTGCATATCAGGATTTAAAGTTGTATGTACTTTTAAGCCACCATTATAAACTAAGGAGGCGCCAAATCGGTCAATCAACTGGTCTCTGACATAAAGAGTAAAATAATGAGCTGTATTTTCCATCTCATCTTCTTCAACAGTATCTAAATTTAATTCAGCATTTTTGGCCTGATTTCTTTCGGCCTCTGTAATGTAATCTAATTCGTACATTCTATCTAAAACTATATTTCTTCTTTTAATTGCTAATTCTGGATTACGAAGTGGAGAATAATTATTGGGTGATTGCGGTAAACCAGCAATTAAAGCTGATTCTGCAAGCGTTAAATCTTCCACACTTTTACCAAAATACTGCAGTGAAGCAGTTTCAACTCCATAAGCACTGTGGCCTAAAAATATTTCATTTAAATACATTTCTAAAATTTCAGATTTAGTATACATTCTTTCAAATTGAATAGCTAAATATGCTTCCTGAATCTTACGCAGATAATTCTTGTCTAAAGTTAAAAAAGCATTTCTTGCCAACTGCTGGGTAATTGTACTTGCACCTTGATCAGTTAGGTCACCTTTTAATATGTTATTTATCATTGCTCTACCAATTCCCCATAAATCAATACCGTGATGAACATAAAATTTAGTATCTTCAATCGCTATAATTGCATTTTTTAAATCCTCCGGCATTCTTTCTAAGGGGACATAAACTCTATTTTCCTTAAATAATTTTGTTAAGAGTTCACCATCAGCATCATAAATCATTGTTGCTTCACTTGAACCCTTATAATCTGTAATATCAGGAGTATCCTGTATTATCCAGGTGACAGCACCTAACATAGCGCCTGTGCCCAGGGCAAAAATAATTAAAAAAGTTATTAAAAATATTGCCTTTGTCTTTTTCTTCATTGCTTAACCTCCCGTCACTAAAATATTATAACATAAAACAGCTGTTTATGGTACCCCTTGTTGTTAATTAATCTATCTGTTATAATGTAAAGACAAAGGATACAGGAGGTGAAGTACCTGTTGCCCAGAACATGGGCCAGGTGTTTTTTATGGAAATTAATGAACAGTTAAAGATACTAAAAAGAGGGGTAAGCGATCTTATCTCGGAAGAAGAATTAAAAAAGAAATTAACTGAAGCAAAGAAAGAAGAAAGGCCCTTAAGAGTTAAACTCGGACTTGATCCATCTGCACCGGATATTCACTTAGGACATACCGTGGTACTTCGTAAGTTGAAGCAGTTTCAGGATTTAGGTCATGAAGTTTATTTGATTATTGGAGATTTTACAGGAATGATTGGAGATCCAACTGGCAAATCTGAGACCAGAAACCAGCTGACAAAGGAAGAAGTTTTAGAAAATGCCCGTACATATCAGGAACAATTTTCTAAGGTGCTGGATCCGGAAAAAACCAATGTAGTTTTTAATGGAGACTGGTTAAGTGAAATGGATTTTGCTGATGTTTTAGAATTATCAGCTCATTATACTGTTGCCAGAATGTTAGAGCGTGAAGACTTTTCTACCCGCTATAATGCTGGTAAGCCAATTGGAATTCACGAATTTTTCTATCCTTTAATGCAGGGCTATGATTCAGTTGCAATTGAGGCAGATGTAGAATTGGGTGGAACTGATCAGCGTTTTAACCTTTTAGTTGGCCGCAAACTACAGCAGGAATACGGTCAAAAACCACAGGTAGTTCTAATGATGCCTTTATTAGAAGGTTTAGATGGTGTCAATAAGATGAGTAAAAGTTTAGATAACTATATTGGTGTTTATGATAAACCAGCTGATATGTTTGGTAAAGTAATGTCAATTCCAGATGATATGATTATCCGTTATTTTGAACTTTTAACTGATATTTCAATTGAGCGCTTAGATCAGATGAAAGAAAAATTAGCTCGTGATGATTTTAATCCAATGCAGCTCAAAAAAGAGCTTGCACATGAGATTGTAGAAGAATATCACAGCGAGGAAGATGCAGTCAAGGCTCGTCAGGAATTTGAAAGTGTATTCTCCAAGGGTAATTTACCAGAAGATATTCCGGTAATTGAAATTGCAGAATCTGATTTAGAAGAGGGAGAACTCTGGATAGTTAAATTGGTAGCTGCAACTGGACTGGTTGATTCCAACAGTCAGGCTCGTCGAATGATTAAACAGGGTGCTGTAACTATAGATGACAAAAAGTATGAAAAAATAAATTTAGATATCAAAGTAGAAGACGAAATGATTATTCAGATTGGAAAGCGTCGCTTCGCTAAAATTAAATTAGTTTAGACCAAACTTCAATTTATTTCTCTGCTTATTTTAAGTATAAATAATTTAGCCTTAATATTCATCAAGTTTATTTAATAAAAATTATTAAAGTCATTAAATTTGATTTTTAGATTTTAAATTTATAATTTTAAATGCAGAAAAATAAATATACATTTAAATAACTAATTAAATTTTAGCTGCAGCAGTTATTATGAAAAGCGTTGTGAAGATTAATATTTGAGAGAAAGAAATAAATTTGAAAGGAAGGTTTAGATGATTAAAAGTGGAGATGAAATAAGACAGGCTTATCTTGATTTTTTTGAGTCTAAAGGACATCTAATTTTAGATAGTGCGCCTTTAGTTCCTAAAAATGACCCAAGCTTGTTGTGGATAAATGCAGGGATGGCGCCTTTTAAGCCTTATTTTGACGGCAGTCTCGAGCCACCTAAAAAGCGTATTGCTACAAGTCAGAAGTGTATCCGTACAAATGATATAGAAAATGTCGGTAAAACAGCACGCCATCACACCTATTTTGAAATGCTGGGTAATTTTTCTTTTGGCGATTATTTTAAAGAAGAAGCCATTGTCTGGGGTTGGGAATTTGTAACTGAGGTGCTGGAGTTTGATCCTGATAAGTTATGGATTACAATTTACGAAGAAGATGATGAAGCTTTTGAAATCTGGCATCAAACAGTTGGACTAGCCGAAGAAAGAATTGTTCGGATGGGTAAAAAGGAAAATTTCTGGCAGATTGGAACTGGCCCCTGTGGTCCCTGTTCAGAAATTCATTATGATCGCGGTCCAGAAGCTGGAGACAGTAAAGAAGATGTGCTCGGTGGTGATGGAGACAGATATTTAGAAATCTGGAACCTGGTATTTACTCAGTATAACTACACTGAGGCTGGAGAATATAAAGAACTTCCAAATAAAAATATTGATACAGGTATGGGTCTGGAGCGAGTAGCTTCAATCTTGCAAGAGACAGAAACCAATTTTGAAACAGATTTAATTAAACCAATAATTGATCAGACAGTAGAAATGACAGGTATTCCCTATCAAAAAGATGAGGAAAGCTTAACAGCCTATCGAGTAATTGCTGATCATATTCGCTCAGCTTCTGTCGCTATTTCCGATGGAGCCCTACCTTCTAATGAAGGTCGTGGTTATGTAATCCGTCGTTTAATCAGACGTGCGGCTCGATATGGGCGCAAACTTGGTTTTGAAGAACCATTCTTATATAAATTAGTTGAAATAACAGCTGAGATTGTTAAGGGAGTGGCTCCCGATCTCAAAAAACAGCTGGCTCATGTCAAAAATGTTTTAAAATCTGAGGAAGAAAGTTTCTTAAAAACTTTAGAGCAGGGTTTAAATATTTTAGAAGAAATGTTGAGTCAATTAAAGGCAGAAGATAAGAAAGTACTTCAGGGTAAAGATGCTTTCCGTTTATATGATACTTATGGTTTCCCACTTGATTTAACTGAAGATATTGCAGCAGAAGCTGGGATTAAAGTTGATCAAAAAGGCTTTGAAAAGGAAATGGAAGCTCAGCGCAAAAGAGCAAGAGCAGCTAGAGAAGAAACTTCTTTTAGCAGCGGAGAAGTGGAAAAACTTTATTCCGAATTTAAAGATCAGATTGAGGAAGATAATTTTACTGGTTATCATTCTTTAAAGGAAGAAACTCAAGCTATTGGTCTGCTGAAAGATAATCAGAAGGTAGATAAATTAAGCCAGGGAGATCAGGGAGATATTATTTTGATTAAAACTCCATTTTATGCAGAGAGTGGAGGTCAAATTGGTGATAAAGGTGTAATTCAAAATGAAAATTTTGAAGCTGAAGTTAAAGATACAGTAAAAAAAGCTGAAGTTTTTGTACACCAGGTTGAAGTAATTTCAGGTCAGATTGAGCTTAACGATCAGGTTGAAGCAGTAGTCTATAACAATCGTCGTCAGGCAACAGCCAGACATCACTCAGCAACTCATCTGCTGCACAAAGCTTTAAAAGAGGTATTGGGAGATCATGTAAATCAGTCAGGTTCACTGGTGGCTCCTGATAGACTGCGTTTTGACTTTACTCATTTTTCTGCTCTTAAAGAAGCAGAAATTGATGAGATAGAAAGAAAAGTAAATCAGGCAGTTATGGAAAATTATCCGGTAGAAACAGCAGTAAAAGCCATTGACGAAGCAAAAGAAATGGGAGCAACTGCACTTTTTGGAGAAAAATATGGTGAAGAAGTAAGAGTTGTAAAAATGGGAGACTTTAGTATGGAACTGTGTGGAGGAACCCATGTTAATGCAACTGGTGACATTGGAGCTTTTAAGATAGTATCTGAAAGTGGTATTGCAGCTGGAGTCAGAAGAATTGAAGCTGTAACTGGAGAATATGCACTTGATTATTTTAATTCTAAACTGGATATTTTAAATAAAACAGCTGCTGAATTAAAAACTGAGCCTGATAATCTGCTGGATAGAGTTAAACAGCTGCAGCAGCAGCAGAAAGATTTAGAAAAAGAACTAGAAGCTCTAAAGCAGAAACTAGCAGGTTCTAAAAAAGATGAGTTAATAGATCAGCTGCAGCAGATTGAAGGAGTTAATGTGTTGACAGCAGAACTTGAAGATCTTGACAATTCTGCTTTAAGAAACTTAAATGATCAGCTGAAAGATAAAATTGACTCTGCAGTAATTGTGCTGGCCAGTAAAGCTGATAATAAAGTAATTTTTGTGGCATCAGTAACCAAGGATTTAATTGAAAAAGGATTTAAAGCTGGAGATATTATTTCTAAAGTTGCCGGAATTGCTGGCGGTGGTGGTGGTGGCCGTCCTGATATGGCTCAAGCAGGAGGTTCAAAACCTGAGAAAACTGTTGCAGCACTGGCCGAAGTAGAAAAAATTGTTAAAGAAATAGCTGGATAGTAAATTATAAATTAATATATTTTTTGACGAGATAAATCTTTAAAAAACAAGGAATTTTAAGCCGGGTGCAGAAATATTTAATATAAGGCAAATTAAAATACGGGAAGTGATATATATGGCCGAAGAAGATTTTAGCGATAAAACGATGCGATTTAAAATCAAGAAAGAAGAATTAAGTGAGGCAGCATTTGTTCTGGGTAAGGTATCTAAGGCCCTGGAAGAAAAAGGATATAATCCGATTAATCAAATTGTCGGATATTTACTTTCTGGAGATCCTGCTTATATAACAAGCTACAAAGATGCCAGAACAATGATTAGAACTATTGATCGAGATGAATTAATAGAAGAATTACTGCGCAGTTATTTAAATAACTAGCAGAATAATGATTAGAGGCAGCTGGAAACTTTCGGCTGCCAATTTTTTTAGCTGAAGCAAATTATTATTTAAAATCAGATAACAAAGCTTAAAGTTGATTAATTTGCTTATTGATTAAAATGATTATATAATATTATATTGAAGAAAGAAATTGGAGGCAATGAATTGAGAATTTTAGGTATAGATTATGGTAATAAAAGGGTGGGGATTGCTGTTAGTGATTCTTTAGGCTGGACTGCTCAGCCGCTGGCTACACTGCAAATGCATGGTCATCAGGAATTATTAACAGAAATTAAAGAATACATAGAAAAATATAAGGTAGAGAAAATTGTAGTTGGAATGCCCTATAATATGGATGGAACTATGGGGAAAAGAGCAGAAATAACTCAGGCTTTTATTAATTTTTTAAAAAATAATTTGGAGCTTCCAATTATACTTCAAGATGAAAGATTGACAACCAGTCAGGCAAAAAATATTTTGCTGGAGGCTGATGTCAGTCGTAAAGGCAGAAAAAAAGTTATTGATAAACTGGCTGCTTCCTTAATTTTGCAGTCATATTTAGATCAGCAATGATTTTGGTACCAATTTATTGGTACCTGGTTAAAAAGAATTGATTCACAATCAATAAAAATGAAAGGGGTATTATTATGAGTAATGGCAAGTTTTGGATTGATGAGGATAAAAAGGAACTAGTCTTATCAGATGGCAAAGGTGAAAGCCGTTTTTTTATAGAAGATGATCTGGTAATTGATGGGGTTAAATATTTAATAGTTGTTGATGCCAGAGCGGGAGAAAATGCAGATGCAACAGTTATTAAGATTTTAAATGAAGGTGAAGAAGAAATTATAGTTCCAGTTGAAGAAAAAGAAGAATTTGAAAAAGTTCAGGCTGAATATTTAAAAGATGTTGAGTAAACCCAGAACTAATTAAACAGGCAAAATAAAGGCAAAATATTATTAATAAACTAAAGCTCAACAAAGCTTAATGAGAGGAAGTTTTTGAAGTTGAAAAAAGCAGCTTTTATATTTTTGATTTTTATTATAATACTCAGTTTTTCACTGAGGGTCTATTCTTTAATGCAGCCCATAAACGAAGTAGAACCTGTAGATATAATGGTGGAGATAGAAAAAGGGATGAGCGGTCGGGCAATAGCCAATCTTTTAGAAGAAGAGGGAGCAATTAAATCTGCCACTTTTTTCTATCTGCTGCTGCGCCTGCAGGATCTTAATAATCTTCAGGCTGGGTATTATCGTTTTTCAACTTCAGACTCTCCTCAAGCAATAATAGAAAAACTTAAACAAGGCGACGAAGAAAAATTTAAAGTTACAATTCCGGAAGGTTTTACATTAGAAGAAATTTTAAATCGATTTGAAGGACTTGTAATTCCCGAATATGATAAAGAGCTTTTAAGAACAGCAATTAATGAAGAAATTTCAAAATTAGAATTAGAAAAAAATATAAATCAAGCTCAGATTGAATCAGGATTAATTGTAGAGCCGGAAGGAATTATTATTCCAACAACTTATAATTTTCCAATGAGTTTTGAAGAACCAGCTTTAGCTGAATCACTGGTTGATTATTTTAGAGAGCAGCGACTACCTTTATTAAAAGAGGCAGCAGCTGAGAGTGATTATTCAGCTTATGAAATTTTAATAATTGCTTCTTTAATTGAAGAAGAGGGAAAAATTGGAGAAGAAAAGAAAACTATTGCTTCTGTTATCTATAATCGTCTGGCAGAGGGAATGCCTCTGCAGCTAGATGCTACAGTTCAATATGCGCGAGCTGAAAGAACAGAGAGAGTTCTTTATGCTGATTTAGAAATCGATTCTCCTTATAATACCTATAAAATAAATAAACTGCCGCCAACACCAATTGCAAGTCCCGGTGATCTGGCTTTAGAAGCTGCAGTAAATCCAGCCGAGAGTGACTATTTATTCTATTTTGCAAAAGAAGATGGCAGTCATGTTTTTACTAAAAGTTACCAGGAACATCTTAAAAAACAGCGAGAATTAGCAAATTAAATCAATTTATAATCAGCAGTAAATGATTAAATAACAAAGGAAGTAAATTATGAAACTCACTGATATTAACATTAAATTTTCTGAGAATAAATATATTGAGCCTCAATTTAAAAAGATTGAAAATGAATGCAGAGCAGATCACATTCCAATTATTGATCGGGATGCAGCTGATTTATTAAAGCTGCAGCTTAAAATAAAACAGCCCCAAAATATTTTAGAAATTGGTACAGCTTATGGTTTTTCTACCTTAATCTTAGCTAAGGCCAGCCCCAAAAATTCTAAAATAACAGCTGTGGAATCAGATTCGAAGCGAGCTTTTAAAGCAAAAGATAATTTTATTAAATATAATTATCAGTCTAAAATAGATTTAAAAGTTGGCGATGCCTTTGATGTTTTAATGTATTTAAAAAGTGACTATGACTTAATTTTTCTTGATGCTGCCAAAGGGCAGTATTTTTATCTTTTTGAATATATAATGGATCTTTTAGCGCCGGGTGGGCTTTTAATAGCAGATAATGTCTTATATGAAGGTAAAGTTTTAGAAAAAAAAGAACAGAGACCTAAAATCAGAACAATGGTCAACAATTTAAAAAAATATTTAAAACTAATTATGAACCACCCTGAGCTTGATTCAACAATTGTAACTGCAGGTGATGGGATGGCTATTAGCAGGAGGAAAGATATAAATGAATAAAATCGAATTACTGGCACCGGCAGGAAGTCTAGAAAAACTTAAAACTGCCATTTTATTTGGTGCTGATGCTGTATATTGTGGAGGTTTAAACTTTGGTTTAAGAGCTGGAGCCGATAACTTTAGTGTTGCAGAACTGCAGGAGGGCATAGAATTTGCCCATCAGCGTCATAAAAAGGTATATATGACCTTAAATATGATTCCACATAATAAGGAACTGGCTCAACTTCCAGAGTATATAGAAAAAATTAAGGAACTTAACTTAGATGCACTGATAATTTCTGATCCTGGTGTTTTTGCCTTTGTTAAAAAGGAGATGCCTGAGATGGAGATTCATATCAGCACCCAGGCAAATAACGTTAACTGGGCTTCTGCGCTTTTCTGGGCTGAACAGGGTGCCGAAAGAATAATATTAGCCCGCGAGCTAAGTCGAGCTGAAATCAAAGAAATCGCTGCCAAAACTGAAGGTCAGGTGGAACTAGAATATTTTGTTCACGGAGCAATGTGTATTTCTTATTCTGGCCGCTGTTTGCTTAGTAATTACTTTGTTGGTCGGGACGCAAACAAAGGCGATTGTGCTCAGTCCTGCCGCTGGAAATATCATTTAGTAGAAGAACAGAGACCGGGCGAATATTATCCAATCGAAGAAAATGACCAGGGTACTTTTATCATGAACTCCAGAGATTTAAATCTGGCAGAAGAAATACCAGAGTTAATTGAAATTGGTTTAAGTAGTTTAAAAGTTGAAGGTAGAATGAAAAGTGTTCATTATGCTGCAACTGTAATTAATACTTACCGACAGCTAATTGATCAATATTATCAAGACCCAGAAAATTATGAGGCGGACTCTGAACTTTTAGCGGAACTCAGAAAAATTAGTCATCGAGATTATACTAAGGGCTTCTATTATGGCGAACCTGGTTCTGAAGGGCAGCGCTATCAAAGTTCTTCCTATTTAAGAAGTTATGATTTTATGGGAGTAGTTAAAGATTATGATGCTGCTGCCAAAGAAGTAGTGATTGAGGTTAGAAACAAGATATTTAAAGGAGATGAGCTGGAATTTGTAGTTCCCGGTCAGAAGACATTTACCAGCAGAGCTGATTATCTGTTGGATGAAGAGGGAACTGAAATTGAAGCAGCACCACACCCCAAACAGCTGATTAGAGTTCCACTAGAAAATGAAATTCCAAGCGGTTCATTACTGCGCCGGCAAAAGGAGAATTAAGGATGAAGGATACTTTAAAAATAAGATACGAAGTTGATCCTAAAGAAATTAACTATATAGATATGATAATCAAAGCCTATGAGGGAATCGGGAAAGTAAATGTTGATCATGATGCTCCGGGTCAAATTTGGATTGATGTAACTGAAGGAACTAAAAATGAAGTTAAAGAGGTAATGGCTGATTTAGGCCAAAACATTAAAGTTGAATTAATTTCTGAAGAATAGTTTCAAATGCTGATTATCTAAAATCCTCCTCTAAAGCCCGGCATTGATGGGTATTTTAAATTTTGAAAACAAATGTTTCTAAATTGTAAAATAGGAACATTTGACAAGCTGCAATTAATTGTTTATTATTAAGTTGATAATTATAGATAAATACTAATAAGCTTATAAGCAAGTATTGTTTAGTTTGAAGAAAATTAAAGGAGGAAGATTATATTATACATTTTACTATCAGTTTACAACAGGGAGGTAGTTTATAATGCTGAGTAGAAACAAGTTCTTGATCTCGGTGGTTTTACTCCTGATAATGGTGTCTTTTGTCAATCTCAAAGAAGCAGAGGCTCTTGACTTAGATGAATTTGGTAGCAGGACTTTGCAGAGAGGCGACGAGGGAATAGATGTAGCGGTATTACAGCAGAAATTAAAGCAATTAAATTACTACAGTGGAAACATAGATGGAATATATGGTGGTGGAACAGTTGAAGCCGTTAAGAGATTCCAAAGTGAAAATGATCTTAAAGTAGATGGTGTTTTTGGTCAAAGTTCTTTTGATCTAATGCCTGAATTAAAAGCAGAATTAAGTTACAATATCTCAAGAGATGAAATAATATTACTTGCTAGAATTATTCATGGAGAGGCTAGAGGCGAAGACTTTAAAGGTAAGGTTGCTGTTGGTTCGGTTATTTTAAATAGAATCAAAAGTAATCGCTTTCCAAATACGATTAGAGACGTTATTTTGCAGAAGGGACAGTTTAGTAGTTTAATGGATGGACAGGCCAACTATTATCCTGGAGAAGAAGAACTACAGGCAGCAAGAGCTTCTTTATTAGGTTATGATCCAACAATGGGTTCAATATTTTTCTATAATCCAGATATTGCTACAAATACAGCCTGGATATCTCAGAGAAATTTTGTAACTAGAATTGGTGGACATGTATTTTTAAGATAAACTGAAAAATATAATTATAAATAAAAGAATAGCACCTTAACAGGTGCTATTTTTTAAGAGATTGATATCCAATTTTTGTTATTAAGGTAAAAATTTATTTTTGTTTTTCTAATTCTTTCATATTATCCATACATTCACCACAGATAGTCCTACCTTTATATTCTATAGTGTCATCTGCACTACCACAGAATATGCATGCGGGCTCATATTTTTTTAGAATAATTTTTTCTTCGTCAACAAAAATTTCCATAGGATCTTTTTTGTTGATATTCATAGTTTTTCTGAGTTCAATTGGAATTACCATTCTACCCAAATCATCAATTTTGCGGACGATACCAGTAGATTTCATGTTAATTCTCCTTTCTTAGCAAATTTCGACAAAATATTTCTATTTATTACATTATATAATTATTTAGACCCATAGTCAATAGTCAAATGTTATTTTTCTAAGTAAAAAATGGATATTTAAGCGGAAAAATTCAAAAAACTTATTAATTTCTTCCAAGATTTATGATAGAATAGAGATAGTCATCTAAAAAGAGGTGTTATTAATGGAAAAATTAAAAGATAAGTTTAAAAGAAAATTAGCAGAAAATAATTATAAATTAACCAAACAGCGGGAAATTATCTTAGAAACCATTCTAGAAAATAAGAACTGGCATTTTACAGCTGAAGAGCTTTTTGCAGCGGTTAAGAAAAAAGATAGAGATATCGGAATGGCAACAATTTATAGGACTTTAGAGTTAATGCAGAATTTAGATATTGTTCATGTTTTAGACTTTAATGATGATTCTCGCAAATATGAATTATATTTAGAAGAAGCTCATCATCACCACTTAATTTGTAAAAGTTGTGGTAAATTAGTAGAATTTAGTGATCAGGATATTGATTATTTTGAATCAGAGCTTGAAGAAAAGTATGACTTTCAGATTACAGAACATAAATTAAGATTTTATGGGTATTGCAAAGATTGCAAACAAAGAAATTAATTCAAAAAAAGGAATTTATTCGTCTATAGAGAATATTATTAATATAGACGTAAAGAGAGGTAGGTTGAGCTATGGAAGAACCAAAACAGTGTTTAAAAGATTTAATTGTATTTCAGAATCTGGATCCGGACGAACTAGAATTATTATGCGAAAATTCTTATGCTAAACTTTACGAAAAAGATGAGGTTATCTTTTTTGAAAATGATAGTGTAAAAAAACTATACTTTTTAATTAACGGTAAGGTAAAGCTTTCAATGCTTTCTGCTGAAGGCAAGGAAAAAGTCTTGACTATTCTGCAGGAAGGTGATATTTTTGGTGAGCTATCTCTATTTGACGAAGATCCACACCCTCTAACAGCAGAGGTTATGGATGATGCTCGTTTATTGATTATTCCCTGGAATGAAATGGAAAAAAAGATTATTGAAAAGCCCTCATTAGCTATCAAAATTATTGAGGCTCTATCTAAAAAAACTAGACTTTTAACAAGTCAGGTTAGAGAACTAGTATTTCAAGATGCAGCTGGCAGATTAGCAAGCCTTTTATCTAGACTTGCAGAAGATTTTGGTCGCGAAATTGAAGGTGGTACAGTTATTGACTTAGTTTTAACTCATCAGGAGATTGCCAACTTAATTGGATCCTCCCGAGTTACAGTAACTAAACTAATCAATAAGTTTATAGATGAAGGTATGATTACAATCAAAAAAAGAAAAATTATTATAATTGACTTCGAATCACTGGGAGAAAGGCTTCAAACTTTATTTTAAATATAACTGGAGTTAAATATTCCAGTGGTCTGAAATAATACATAACAGACACGCTGGTAGCTTAATTCCGGCGTGTTTTAGCTTTATAAGTTAATAAGAATCTATTTTATAAGATCTTAGGAGGCAGAAGATGAGTATTTTTATACCCGATAGTGAAACAAAGTTATATGGTTTATTAGGTAAAACTTTAAGCCATTCAATTTCTCCATCCCTGCATAATAATGGGTTTAGAGATTTAGGGCTTAATGCAGTATATTTAATGTTAGAAACTAAAGAAAAAAACTTAGAAGAATATATTGATTCCTTAAAAATGATTGGTTTTTCTGGCTGGAATGTGACTATTCCTTATAAAGAAAGTATTATACCTTATTTAAATGGTTTTTCTTCTTTAGCTAGGGCTTCAGGTGCAGTTAATACTGTCTTAAATCGAAGGGGCAGACTTACCGGCTATAATACTGATGTGATTGGATTTCAGCGTCAGCTTGAAGAATCAGGAATTAATGTTAAAGATAAAAGAGCAGTTGTGATTGGAGCTGGTGGAGCAGCTAGAGCAGTTATTGCAGCTTTAATTCAGCTTTCTTTGGCAGATATTACTATAATTAACCGGACAGTAGAAAATGCGGAAGAATTGGCAAAACTTTTTAGAGAAGAGAATTCTGAGCAAAACTTTGATTTCTGCAGTTTGGAAGAGCAGGAATATGCAGAAGTTCTAAAAGCAGCTGATTTGGTAGTTGATACAACTCCGGTTGGGATGTATAGTAATAATATTAAGAATAAAGTTGTTATCAATCCTGAATATTTGCATGAAGATCAGTTAGTAATTGATTTAGTTTATAATCCTTTGAAAACAGAAATTTTAAAAGAAGCAGAAAAAAGAGGAGCTCAGATTGGTAATGGACTGCCAACTTTAATATATCAGGCAGAGGCATCATTTAAACTCTGGACAAAAGAAATGCCGCCCAAGAAAAAATGGTATCAGATAGCTGAAGAAGCAGTGGAGATTATAGAACAAAAAGAACTTGAAGCAGAGGAAGAATAAATAATTAAGTAAGAATTACTCTTTTGGGTAATATACTTTTTAAATTAATAATTTTATAATTAAATTAGAATGAGGATACTTTAAGTTAAATATATAATAGCAAAGCAGTTTAAAGGCTGTGACGCAAAAACATAAGTCTAAGGGATTTCCTATGATAGTTATGTTTACCTCAGGTAAAAATTGCCATAGTGAACTTTTTAATGGCAATTTTTTGCTAAAAAGCTTTAATTTTAAAATAAAATTAAAATTTGATTAAAATTTTGCAGGAATAATATTAGCTATATAGAACTTTATTAATTAAGCAAGGTAATTCTAGATATTTCGACATTATAATATAAAATTTATAGATAGAAAAATAATTAAACTAATTGAG
This sequence comes from Halanaerobium saccharolyticum subsp. saccharolyticum DSM 6643, assembly GCF_000350165.1. Taxonomy (NCBI): domain Bacteria; kingdom Bacillati; phylum Bacillota; class Clostridia; order Halanaerobiales; family Halanaerobiaceae; genus Halanaerobium; species Halanaerobium saccharolyticum. The sequence goes on along the minus strand of NZ_CAUI01000015.1, from coordinate 252,891 downwards.
GAGTAAATTATGGGAGCTAAAAGTAAAAAGAAAATTGGTGATTTACTAATTGAGTTTGGTTATATAACTCAAAATGAGTTAGAAGCTGCAATATCTGAGCAGGAAGATATGGATCAGAGATTGGGTGAAGTATTAGAGAAATTAGGTTATGTATCTGAGGAAGAATTGATAGATGTTTTAGAATATCAGCTGGGTATTCCAAGGGTTAATTTGAATAATTATTTATTAAATGCTCACCTTTCTCAATATGTTTCTGAAAATTTAGCTAGACGTCATAATGCAGTCCCTTATGAAATAGAAGATGATCTTTTAAAAGTAGCAATGGAAGATCCAACAGATTTAGTAGCAATTGAAAATATAGAGGTTAATTCCGGTATGAAAATAGAAGTAGCAATTGCAACTCATTCGGAGATTATAAATGCAATTAACCAGGTTTATTCATTAATCGATACTGATACATCTGATATCTTTGATAGTCTTGATCAATATGGAATGAATGAAGAGCCAGAGCTTGATCAGTTAAGACAGATGGTAGAAGATGCACCAATTGTTCGCTTAACCAACTTGATTATAACTCAGGCTATTCACACGAAGGCAAGTGATATTCACATTGAGCCGCTTAGAGGTAGTGTTAGAGTCCGTTACAGAGTTGATGGAGTCCTGCATGAGGAACTTACAATTCCCAAACATTCGCAGGCTGCTTTAATTTCTCGTTTAAAAATTATTGCTGACTTAGATATTACTAAACGCAGAATTCCTCAAGATGGAAGAATTCAGATGAACTTTAAGGGAATGCAGATAGATATGCGGGTCTCGACTCTACCTACAATTTATGGAGAAAAGGTGGTTATCAGACTTTTAAACAGGGATGACAGCCTCTTAAATATAGAAAAGTTAGGTTTTAGTGCAGAAAATAAGGAAAGGTTTAATAGATTGATTAAAAAACCTTATGGAATTTTATTAGCTACCGGACCAACAGGTAGTGGTAAATCTACAACCTTATTTGCGGCTTTAAATGAAATTAATTCACCGACCAAAAATATTGTAACAATTGAGGATCCGGTGGAATATCAGTTAAATGGTCTGAATCAGGTCCATGCTAATAAAAAAGTTGGCCTAACCTTTGCTAATACCCTAAGATCTATTTTAAGACAGGATCCGGATATAGTAATGGTTGGTGAGATCAGAGATGAAGAAACTGCAGAAATTGCAATTAGAGCTGCTTTAACAGGCCACCTGGTTTTAAGTACTTTGCACACAAATGATGCAGTTAGTGCTGTAACTAGATTGATGGATATGGGAATTCCGGGCTATTTAGTGGCTTCAACAGTTATTGGGGTGATTGCCCAGCGTCTTGTTAGAAGACTCTGTCCTAACTGTAAAGAAGGTTATCAACCTGGCCCAGAGGTTAAACAGTTTTTAAATAATAATGTGGATCAGCTTTACCGCCCTTCTCAAGAAAAATGCGAAAGCTGTACTGATGGTTATAAAGGTAGAATTGCTATTCACGAAATTTTAGAGATAGATACTAAGTTAGAAGAAATGATTACAGAAGGAGTCAACGAACCTGAACTTAAGCGTTATGCTAGAGAAAATGGTATGAAAGGATTACTTGAGGATGGTAAGGAAAAACTTCGTCAGGGGATTACCAGCTATAATGAACTGGTAAGTGTTATTCACTAAAATTTAATTTAGAATGGAGGTTTTGCCTGTGGAAGTTATAGAATTGATGAAGGAAATATCAGATAATCCGGCTATTTCTGATCTACATTTAACAGTTAAGAAAAAACCTATTATTCGCTATAATGGAGATCTTCAAGTACGGGAAGAATTTTCAGCTCCGCTAGAAATGGATGAAATAAATAATATCGCCAAAAAATTAATGAATGATGAGCAGTGGAAAATTTTTGTTAGAGATGGTGAGGTTGATTTTTCTTACAGTATACCTGGTTATTGCCGTTTTCGTGTTAATGCTTATCATCAGCGTGGCTCAACATCTATAGCTTTAAGAATAATACCAAGTGAGATTCCAACTATAGATGGATTAGGTTTACCAGATGTTTTAAAAAGACTTTCAATGCAGAGAAATGGACTTGTTTTATGTACAGGACCGACTGGTAGTGGTAAATCGACTACTCTGGCTGCAATGATAGATGTGGTTAATCAAAACAAACAGGCTCACATTATAACTTTAGAGGATCCAATTGAATATCTGCACTCACATAAAAAATGTATTGTGCATCAACGGGAAGTTGGCTCAGATACAATGTCTTTTGCCAATGGTTTGAGAGCTTCTTTGAGACAGGATCCAGATGTTATCCTTGTAGGTGAGATGAGAGATTTAGAGACTATTTCAATTGCTTTAGAAGCTTCAGAAACTGGGCACCTAGTCTTTGCAACACTGCATACTAATGATGCGCCGAGTACTATAGAAAGAATAATCGATGTTTTTCCATCTCATCAGCAGGATCAGGTTAGAGTTCAGCTGGCAACTGCCTTAAATGGTGTTATTTCACAGCAGTTATTGAAAAGAGCAGATGGCAGCAAACGAATAGCGGCATTAGAAATTTTAATTGCTACATCCGCTGTCAAAAACATTATTCGTGAAGGTAAAACCCACCAACTTGTATCTTCAATGCAGACTGGTGCTAAATATGGAATGGTGATGATGGATAATTATCTTGTTGATTTATATCAAAAAGGTTTAATTGAGTATGAAGAAACTATAAAGCGTTCTAATGATCCAGAATATATTAAGAGAAAAATTAGCGGCAGCAGAGACTGAGGAGGTTGAGCTAGATGGCCACACAGTTTGAATATACAGCAAAAAACAAAAACGGAGAAACTGTCAAGGGGGAAATTGAGGCAGAAGATAAATCTTCAATTGCCAGCCAGCTTAGGTCTCAGGGTTATTTTGTTACTGAAATCAAAGAAAAAAGGGCTGCCCGCGATGTAAAAGAAATTTTTAATTTTAGAAAAAAAGTTAAACTAAAAGATCTTGCAATTTTCAGTCAGCAGTTTGCTGCTATGATTGATGCTGGTATTTCTTTAGTTGATGCTCTATTTATTCTGGCTAAACAGACTGAGCATTCAACTCTAAAAGATGTTATTACTAAGGTACAGGAAGATGTGGAAACTGGTATTTCTCTGGCTGATGCCTTTGCTAAACATCCAAAGGTATTTCCAGAATTATATATACAGCTGGTTAGGGCTGGTGAGAGTGGTGGTGTGCTGGATACCATTTTAAATAAGTTGGCAGATCACTTTGACCGCCAGGATGAACTTAACAGCATGGTTAAATCTGCTATGTACTATCCGCTGGTAATTTTAATGGTTGGTATAGCAGTAGTTATTTTCTTAGTTTTACAAGTTGTACCACAATTTGTAGGTATGTTTCAGGATTTTGGAACTCAATTACCATTACCTACAAGGATGTTGTTGGGATTAAGTACTTTTATGCAGGCGTACTGGTGGATGCTGTTATTGGGTACTGTAATTATTATTTTCCTTTTTTCAAGATATCGCAAAACTCCTAAAGGAAAGGAGAGGATGGATCGGCTGATACTAAAAATACCTGTTTTAGGTCCGATGATGAGAAAGGTTTATGTCTCTCGTTTTTCCAGTACTCTGGCTATTTTGCTTGATAGTGGAGTTGATTTACTTTCGTCATTATCTATTGTTGAGGATGTTGTTGGCAACAAGGTTTTTTCTGATATTTTAACAGAGGCAAGGGTAAGAGTAAGAGAAGGTAGTACACTTTCTGAACCTCTTAAAGAAAGTGGAGAATATCCACCGATGTTAGTGCATATGCTGAGTGTAGGTGAGGAAACTGGAGCAGTAGGTGATATGTTAAACAAGGTGTCTAGATTTTATGACAGACAGGTTGAGGCAGCAGTTGACGGTGCAATTTCTCTGATTGAACCGGTTATGATTGTTTTACTTGCTGTAATGGTAGGTTTTGTTGCGATTTCAATTGTAACTCCAATGTTCGATATGTTCCAACAATTTTAAGTAAAGTACTATATCGACAGAATATAAAAGATATGGTATAATTAGTTAAAGTTTTAAAATTTGAAAGGAGAGAATAAAAATGCAAAAAATTAGAAATCTATTTAAACATGAGGATGGTTTTACTTTAATTGAGTTATTAGTTGTTATTGCTGTGTTGGGTATCTTAGCTGCGATTGCTATTCCAAGAATGGGGGGGATTACTGATAGAGCTAAAATATCTGCTGTAGAGGCTAATATGAGAAATGTTAAAAATGGTTTAGAAATGTATTATGCTGATAATGATGCTGAATATCCTACTAGTAGTGACTTAGAAAGTTTAATTGGAGATTTAGAAAAATATATAGAAATGGATTATGCTGATCTGTCTCAATATCTTGATACAAGTAGTACTAGTTATGATATAAGTACAAGTAGTTATGAAATTTCTGTGACTGTGGCTGATACTGACCCTGCTGAAGTATTTACTATTTCATCTGGTTTAATAGCATCACCTTAATTTTTATGGGTAATACAAATAGTTAATATAGAAGGAAGAAATATTTCTTCCTTCTATATTAAATTCATTTATTAAGGAGTTATTATAAATGATATTTTTTTTATATTTTTTAATCTTAGGACTTTTAATAGGTAGTTTCTTAAATGTAATAATTTACAGACTACCAGAAGAAAAATCAATCATTACTCCACCTTCTCACTGTCCTAAATGTGGAACAAGATTAAAAGTTATTGATTTAATACCAGTCTTAAGTTTCTTGTCAACAAGAGGTAAGTGTCGCTACTGTAACACAAAAATATCAATTCAGTATCCTTTAGTAGAACTTTTGACTGGTTTTTTATTTTTAGCTGCTTATCTAAAATTTGGTATATCTATTCAGTTATTCATTTATTTGTTATTAATCTCTGCTTTAATTGCTGTTACTGTTATTGATTATAAATATATGATTATTCCGAATAAAATAACATATCCTTTAATAGTGATTTCTGTATTATCTGCTATTATATTTGATTATCTTACTATTTTTCAATCATTATTAGGAATTGTTATTCCATCTTTATTACTTTTAATTGTAGCCTTTATCTTTAAAGGTGGCATGGGGATGGGTGATGTTAAACTGGTTGCTGCAATAGGAGGATTTATGGGTTGGAGCTATACTTTAGCCGGAATCTTTCTTGGTTCCTTACTTGGTTCTATTATAGGTCTTTCATTGATGGGATTAGGTATTATAGGAAGAAAGACTAGAATTCCTTTTGGTCCATTTATCTGTATTGGGGCAGTAGTTATGATCTTTTTTGGAGATACACTTTTTAATTGGTATATAAATTTATTTTTATAGGAAGTAGGGTAATAATTTATGTTTTCTTTTTTTAAAAAATCTGATGGTTATAGTTTAGTTGAGACTATGTCCAGTATAGTAATTTTAACAATTGCAATTTTTCCTGCTTTAGGATATTTTACAAACAGCATAAATTTAGTTCATCAGACTGAAATAAGATCACAGGCTATGGACATGGCAGTAGATACAATGGAATATTTTAAAATGACTTCTCAAAATGAAGCTCTAAGTCTCAGTACACAGGTTAATAAATTTTCAACAAATACTAGTGATATTGAAAATGAAATAATCAATTCATATGATAAATTCACTGATGATTATGATATAGATGTAATATTTGATTCAGGAATTGGAAATAATAAAAAAATTACTGCAACAGTTTACTGGGATAATGACAAAAAAAATTATCAATTAACATCTCTTGTTAGGGATGGTGGTTAAATGAAAACTGAAAAAGGATTTACTTTAATTGAGGTAATGATTACAGTAGCTATTGTTGCTGTGATAGCGGCAGCTGTTTATAATGCATATTTTAGCAGTCTTCAGGCCTGGAATTATAATAAAAGTCGGATGGAAGTTCAGAGAGTTCAGGATTTAACCCATAGATGGATCAGCCAGTATGCAAGAAAAGCAACCGCTGTTAATCCAAATTATAATAATAGCTCTTTAACTAGTGATCAGGATATATTGTATTTAGAGTATAATGATGCTGGTACTACTAAAGCTGTTGCCTTTGGCCGAGGAAGTAATACAGATGATTATTTATATTTTTATGATCTAACTAATAGCAAGCAGAGGAAAATTACAGATTTAAAATTTACTGATCCTAATTTTAGTTTTAGTAATGGTCTTATTCAAATAACTGCAAATATAATCAATCAAGAAACCACTAACAACTATCAATTTAATAGTTATTTTAATACACGCTTGTTAAAATAACAAATCCTTAAGGAAGGTGAGTTATTTTTGATTAAAGCAAGAGATGAAAAAGGATTTACACTAGTACTTTCAATGTTCATTTTAGTAGCAATTTTATTAATGGTTGCCAGTATGACTAGAATGCTGCAGAGTGAATTGGATTTTTACAGTTATAATAGTAATCAAAGAAAAGCTTTTTATGCTGCCGAAGCCGCAATAGCATATGGAACTGAAGTTTTTGATAAGGATAATAAAAGAAGCCGCTTAAACCCTGATCAAGAAGTTAATCCTAAATATAAATTAACATCATTTTCAGAAATTAATTCATATTTAGATGGAGCTAATGTAGAAAAATTAGAATGGGAATTTAAAGATAGTTATAATATTGTTGAATTCAGAGCTACTGCCTCTAATAATGGTGTATCTGAAACAGTGACTGCAGCCTATTCTATTTATAATAGTATTTTTGATAGTACCATTGCTTCTGGAGGCTTGATTGATGTTAATAACAACCAAATTCTGTCTAGTGGTAAAATTATTTCTAGAGATGGCATAAATGGAGAAATCATTGATGAACAGGGTGATACAGTAGATGTTATAACTGATTCAGAATTTGTTATTCCAGAGTTTGATTTTGAAGAATTAAAAAATCAAGCTGACAATAAAGTTTTACTTAATGCCAATGAAACAGTAGAATATGTTAATTTAGTTGATTATATTAATGTCGAAAGTATTGATCAAATAGCAGAACAGTTTACTTATATCCAAGGTAATTTAAATATTGATAAACAGATTAAAAATTTAAATGGTAGTGGTGTTATTGTAGTTGATGGTAAATTATCAATAGGAACTAATATATTAATCAATCAAGAAGCCGGTTATGAAGATGATTATCTGATAATAATTGCTAAAGGTAATATTGATAATGAGGGAGTTTTAGTTGAAGGAGAAGAATCTCTTGAAGGTGATAATTCGATTATCATGCAGGGTTTAATTTATTCCTATAGTGATACACTTTTTGGTAATAAATTTGATATTACTGGCTCACTTATATCTGGCGGTAATTTGACTCTCAATAATTCATCTGCAAATGACGGAAATATTAATTATGATCCTGAATTTCTAGAAGTTCTTAAAAAATGGGGTATTGATTCTCCATTGAATTCAAACCAAAATAAATTTAGTGTTGATGAAATGATTTCATGGAGTGAAAATTAATTATTAAGAAGTGGGGTGGTAATATGTTTTTTATGGCAAAAAATTACACCTGTATTGAGCTTGGTACAAATGCAATCAAAGCTGTTCAGTTTAAAGTTAAGGGAAATGAGTTTACTATAGTTGATTTTGGAATCCAAAAGCTTCCTTTTGAAACTATTATTGATGGTTTAATTGCTGATGATTCTTTAGTTTCTTCTGAACTTCATAATTTGCTTCAATCTTTAGAGAATAGTACAAAAAATATTATTACAACAGTACCAAATGATAATTTATTAATTAGAAATATTGAAATGCCCAATATGAAGCAAAAAGAAATTAGAGAGTCTTTAAAATGGGAAGCAGATGAACAACTTCCTTATCCAGTAGACAATGCTGCTTTAGATTATTTAAAGGTCGAAGAAAATGAAGAAGTAATAAAATACATTGTAGCAGCAGTGAAAAAGAATGTAGTGGATAACTTTTTGCATCCTTTTGAACGCTTAAATCTTAAACCTAAAGTAATTAATGTTCAGCCAATGGCTTTAGTCTCCTTACTTGATTATCAAGGACAGGCTGACAGCAATATTGCTATTATTGATATTGGTGCTTCTGCTACTCAGATAACAATAGCTAATAAGAGAGATATTATGTTATCTAGAACTATTGATACTGGGGGTACAAGTTTTACTAATTCAATTATGGATCTTAAAAACATTGATTTTCAATCTGCTGAAGAAGAGAAAAAAGAACTTAATTTAGGGTTAGAAGCTGAACAAGAAACTGAGGAAGATGCTTTGAGTTCAATGCCTATTGGTATGGAAACAAATGGTGAAGATAATGCCAATTTAAGAAATTTAGCTTCCAGACTTTCTGCTGAGATTACTAGATCTTTGGATTTCTTTAATATGAAACATCGAGATGAGGAAGTAGAAAAAATATTCGTTACTGGTGGTGCTTCTCGTCTTCAAGGTTTGCAAAAGATAATCAGTGAAGAAATAAGCAGAGAATTAATTATAATTGATCCCTTTAAAAACATTAAGACAAAGGTAGACAGTGAAAAAGAAAAAATGATGGAACATTATAAATACGAATTTGCTGTTGCTGTTGGTCTTGGTGTTAGTGAGGTGATGTCTGATGAGAGTTAATCTACTTGTAGAAGAAAAACAGGGAGTTATTTTTGATTATTTAAGAGTTATAATTACTTTAGCTGTTTTATTAACATTTGTGATAATTGGATATTTACAGTTTAGTCTTATTATTGACAGAGATGTATTACAGAGTGAGATTAGAAATATTGAAAATCAATTAGAAATTTATTTACCTCGAGAAGAAGAGTATAAAAGATATGAAGCTATGGTGGAAGAAATTAAAAGTACTCCCGGGATACCAGATTATGTCTGGGATGGTCCAGTTGAAGCAATGGGCTTTTTAACACCCTTGCGGGGAGTAATTGACAATTTTTCACTACAAAACAGATCTTTAAATATCAGGGGTAGAACTAAAATAGCTGAGGAATTAAGAGAATTAACTATCAATTTAAGTGAATCAGAATATTTTACTAATGTTAACCTGCAGACAATGGAAAAACAAGAAGAAGTTCGTTTTACAATAACTGCAGAATTAGTAGAAAAGGAGAGTGAGTAGTATGTTTAGTAATTTGAGCAATCGAGAAAAAATACTGCTTACTTTGGTTATTATCATAGCAGTTGGAGCTGTATATTATTTTTATTTCTATCAGCCTTTAACAGAAGAAATAGCAAATTTAGAACTAGAAAAAAGCCAAAAATCAGCTCGTTTAGAGACAGCAATTGGTTTTGCTAGGAGATTGCCAGAGATAAAAGAAGAATATCAATTATTAATTGCTGATTTAGAAGCTAGAGGGGTTTATTTAGATAAAGATGTTATTGATTTATTAATTGAGTTTAGAGAAGCAGCTAAAGATAATGATGTTGAACTCAGATTATATAGACCAACTCAAATAGCTGATGGAATTTCAATGACTGTTATCATAGATGGTGGATTTAGAGAAGTTACAAATCTTTTTGAGGATTTTGGAGAATGGAATTACTGGTTTGAATTTACATCTTTGGATATCCAGAGAAATTCAGCCGATGGGGTAACTATCAATATGGGTGTTATTTATCATGATCAACTTATTACTTTGGAAGGAGTTGAGACTGATGTTTAAAAATAACAGATATATTTTATTAGCATCTATCTTACTTCTACTTATTTTCTCATTTAATGTAATAGCACAGGAAGATGCGGAAGAAAATGAGGAAAGAATATTTAGAAATCCATTTGTAGAATATGTAGACCCAGCTGAAGCTGCAGCAAACAATGCAGCTCAGGGTAGTATAGCTAATAATGAAACTGGACAGAGAACAGAGCCAGTAATTACTTTTGAAGATATAAAAATGGGTATACCCTTTAGATTAGCTGGAATTATAACAAGTGGTAATGATAGAATAGCAGTGGTTAATTCTGGAGATGGAGTAGAATTTATTAGAGGCAGATATGAGAAAAATAATTATATAATATCAGCAATTAGTCAGGATAGTATAACTGTTAAAAACCGAGGTTTTACTTTTCAGCTGAGGATTGGAGGGGAAATTAATGAGAGATAATAAAAAGATAACTGCATTAATCTTAATTTTAGTTTTTATTTTATCCGCTACAGCAGCAGTAGGAGCACAGGGAAGAATTAATGATATGAATTTTAAAAATGCTGATTTAACAGATGTTTTACGTGCAATTGCTGAGGTGGCAAATGTTAACTTAATTACTGATAGTAATGTTAGTGGAACAATTACAATTCATTTAAAAGATATTAGTTTTAATAAGGCTTTAGATTTAATTACCCAGACCAGGTCATTAACCTATAAGTGGGATGAGAACACGGTTGTTGTTGCTTCCCCTGATAGAATAGAAGAGATATATTCTAATATGGTGACTGAGTTTGTAGAAGTTAAATCTAATGATCTGGACAATATATCAGTAATAGTTAAGGATATTTTCCCTGACACTCAAATTACAGCTGATTCTGTCAGAAGACAGTTTATATTAAAGGGAGAAGAAGAAAGAGTAGTCGAAATTAGAGAAATGATTGAGAGACTAGATACATCAGCCGTTGCTCAGAAAAAAACTGCAGGAGAATATATTACTTCTGGTGATGGAATTTCAACATCTGAAGATGGAGAAATTTATACAGAGAGTTATAAATTATTCAATGCTGAATTAGCAGATTTAAGAAATAAGTTACTTGATATTAATTCGGATCTTTCAATTAGATCTAATCCGTTGACAAATAATTTAATTATAAGTGGTAATAAAGTGGATGTAGAAAATGCAATCTCAATGGCTAAAACATATGATGAAAGTTTGGAGCCGGAGACTCGAAATATACGAGTTGATTATGTCGATACAGAACAAATAAATGAAATAGTTGGTAAGTTTTATCCAAATGTAAAACTACATGTAAATGCTAAACGTAAAGAAATTATTATAAATGGTGCCCGAAATAAATTAGATGGGGTAGAAGAATTAATTAAAGAAATTAATAAACCTCAATATCAGGTAGTTATTGAAACTAGAGTAGAGGAAATATCATCTAACTTTAATAGACAATTTGGGATAGAAAATTTGAGTGATTTTTCAAGTATTGAGTTTATAAAAGACTTGGATGGTGATATTACTGAATTAGATTATGACTGGCCACAATTTTTTAAAGCTTTAGATGAAAGTGAGGATTCTGAAACTTTAGCTAATCCCCGTTTGATGACTTTAAATGGAGAAACTGCTTCTATGGATATTCTTGATGAAGAACCTTATGTAACTGACATTGAAAGAAATGATGATGGCATATTGCAGTATTCATATGATTATGTAGAAGCAGGAGTTATTTTAGAATTCACTCCTTGGATAACAGAAAATGATGAAATTGAACTTCAGATTATTCCTGAAGTAAGTAGCTTCCAGATTTTTGACCCTCAAGAACAAAAACCACCATCTAAAAAATCTAGAAGAGTTGAAACAAGATTAAGACTTAAAGATGGAGAAACAATAGTTATTGGAGGTTTAATCCAGACAACTAATGATGGAGTAATAACCAAGATCCCTTTATTAGGAGATATTCCAATACTAGGTGAATTATTTAAAACAAGAAATAAAAATGAAAATGTTAATGAACTAGTTATCTTTGTAACTCCAAGAATTATAAAATATGATCAAACTGTAGAACAAGAGAATCACTTAATTGATAAAGCTTTGGATAACACAACAAAGGTTGTAGATAGAAATCCAAAGGGAAAAGAGATAGAAGAAATGAATGAAGATCAAGATAGTGATAAAGCACTTCAAGAATATTTAGAAGAAAGAGATAAACGAAGAGAAGAAATTTTGAATTCTCTTAAAGATAATAAATCTCAGGAGCAAAAGGAATTTCAAGAATTAACTCCTGAAGAATTAGAGGCATTAATCAATAACAATTAAATATTGTAGTGGAGTAACTTCTAAAGTTTGAAATATCATTAATAAAAAGTAAATATGGGTCTTTAAGAGAGATTCATGTTTACTTTTTTTATTTATTTTTTCAAAACTACAAAAATTTTAATTATTGTTAAAGCGTTTATTGTAAAAATAAAAAATTAAGTATACAATTAATAAAACAACTAATAAAATATTTTAACGGCAAGATAATTGAAAAATTATTACGCAAAGACTTGAATCTACGGAATTTATCTATGATTGTCAAGTTTGCCTCAGGTTTATGCCACAGTGAATTTGCTGTGGATTATTTTGTTTATGATTAATTTTAAGTCTAAAGTTTATTTAAATTTTTTGGTAATATGATTTTAAGCTTAAAATTAAGTATAAGTTGAATAAAATTATAATTAGATATAAACAAGGAGGCAAATAAATGTTTAAAAAAAATGAAGATGGTGCAGCTTTAGTTTTAGTGCTTTTGCTATTATTAGTGGGAACTGTATTAGTTACAGCATTAGCTACAACTGCAAGGAATCATATAAATATAGCTGTTCACGAAGAGGGTATGTCTAAAGCTTTTTATAATGCTGATTCTGGAGTGGAATTTGTAAGGGCAAATATAGATGATATAGTTTCCGATGGAATTAAAGAAATTGATAGTGAGGACTTAGATTTAGGCTCAAAAGATATTAAATTTGAAATAGATATTAAAGATGATGGAGATGATTATGAAGTTACTTCTAAAGGTATATATGATTTAAATTCCGATAGAGAATATATTCAGAAAATTAAATTTGATATTAGTTTTGGTTTACTTGGTAACTTGAAAAATTTTAATATAAAAAAAGAAGATAATAAAGAGGAAGAAGAACACTATAAAGATGCAGGAGGAAATTTAGAAGATCATATAAGTTTTAATGAATGGCCAAGTGAAACTTTTTTGAGTTTAGCAAAAATGTTTTTAGATCAAAAATTTTTTAATGAGGATGATTTTGATAATAGTGGTTTTAATCATGTTTTTGAGAATAATGATTTTAATTTGAGTGATACTATGGATGAAAATAATACTATTGATTCTCAAAATATTTTAATTAGAAATGGTAATTTAATAATGAAGTCTGGTGGTGGCAATAAAAAAGCCCCAGAAGTTATTAAAAATTCTATTATTGTTGTAGAAGGTGAATTCGATATTAATACAAAATTAGAAATTGATAATTCAGTTATTTTTATTAAAGATAATTTATCACATAATGGAGCTTCAAGATCTGATGATTGGGATAATACTTTAGTTTTTATATACTCTGAAAACTCAAACAAGCATGATTATTATCTTGATTTCAGAGGAACTGGTGGGTTTTATGTAAATTCAGATGATTTACCTAATGATTTTGTTTATTCTCCTGAACCAAAAATTAAAAATTGGAGTCAATTATAGAGATGAGGGATTACATTATGGAACTAATAAAACAAGAAGAAGGTTTTACTTTATTAGAAATTGTAATTTCTTTAGGAATAATATTGATTCTGGTTATCGCTTTTTCTGGAGGTATTATTAATTCATTCAGAGTTGAATCAAGAGTAAATCAACGACTAGAAGGGATTAGAGTTACAGATTCTATTATTGAAAGTTTAAGAGCTAATAAAGATAATTGGAAAAATGAAGAAAATTGGGAAGATATAGATTCTAATCTTATTAATGATATTGAAAATATTATTAACGATGAAAATCAAAACTATTCTATTGGTCTTAATGATGACTCTAACAAGAATATTATTATTGAACGTGATCCAGAAGATGAAATTCCTGCTTCTAATTTGTTTTTATTTAAAATTAAAATAACATGGGATGATAGAACTTATACTACTGAAGTGCTTTTGGCAGGTGATGAATAAATGGATATAAAAAAAGAAAAGGGATTTACATTAGTAGAACTAATGTTAGCCCTTGCAATTGTAGGAATTGTAGTTGCTGTATCAACAGGTTTTTTAGTTGATTTATTTAATATTGTTCGACCTAGCACTAAAAGAATGAATACAAAACAAATTGCAGAAATTAGACTAACTGAAATTTCTAAATATGCCAGAAATGCTTCTAAAATTGATGAAGATGATGATAAAATTATTTTAAATGGGAAAACTATTGTAAAATATGAAAATAAAGAAATTTTAATTAATAACAGTGATGAAACATTAAAAAAACGTATTCCAAATATAAAAGGTTTTAATATTGTTAAATTGGATGAAGTTTATGAAATAATAATTGAAGTTTGCAGGGATGATGAATGCAGCAAATTTGAAACAGTTAATACAAAGATTGTTCCTAGAAATATGACTCCATAAAATAAATTGTAATAATATATTAAATTCTATATATTTCCTTAGTATAATCTGATATAATTAGATTAGAAAGTAAATAATAAAAAACTAAATATTGGTGGGTTCCTGATAGTTATAACTCTTATGTCTTTAAAAGTAAATATAGGTCTTTATTGATTTATATTTACTTTTTTGTTTATTAATCTCATTTCTAGTCAGGAGGGCTGACTTATGTTAAAAAAACCATTTAAATCAATTGGAGAAAACGGATATTTTTTGGTTACAACTTTTGTGGTTTTAGCTGTTCTTTTAGTTTTTGGCTCAGTCATTTTAAGAATAACTTTGGCTGAATATAAACAAGCTGAAAGGGATAAGAACCAGATTAAAGCTTATTATCTAGCTAGAGCGGGAGCAGATTTAACAGCTGAGGCTATGCTAGAAAAAGGTGATCTTACTCTTGGTGAAGTTGATTTTAATATAGTTAAAAATAATGATAAAGTTTCAAATATTAAAGTGGAATCTTCAACGTCTGGTTTCAAAATTAACTCTACATCAGAAGTAAATTCAGTTTCAGAAAAGGTTATTCTTAATATAGATAAAATCAGTATCTTTGATTTGGCTGTATATATGAAAATTGGTGGTAAACTAGAAACATTTGGATCAATTATTGGAGATGTAGGTACTGGAGGTACTAATGAAGATCTCATAATAGAAGAGGCTGATGTTGATGGAAATATTGCTTATGAAGTTGAAAAAACTTTGCCTGATGTTGACGAATTTGGTTTTCCTGATGAACCAATAAATTATAATGATGCTATTGTATTTGATACAAATAAAATTTATACTTCTTCTGACTTGAATTCTGATGGTATTATAGCAGTTAAAAATATTGACATTCAAAATGAAACATTAGAGTTTTCAGTTGAAAATGAAGATATTCATGTTTATGTTGAAAACGAAGTTAAATTAGGTAATGATTCTGAAATAAAGATTAACAGCACTGGTACTGGAAGATTAATTATTCATACTAATTATTTTAAATCAGAAGAAAATGCGATTATTAGTCCGGAACTTGAAAATTCATCTTATGACCCAAGTAAATTTTATATAATGGAAAAAAATAATGCAGAAGCATTATCGAGTGAACTCCCTATAGATAAAGATGAAATAGAATATAAAATAGAAACATCATCCGCATTTTATGGATATATTTATGCTCCAAATTTAGATATTCAATTTGAAACACAGGGATTATCAGAGGGTGCAATAATTTCAAATACATTAAAACTAGAAAATGGAGGTACTGAAATAAAGTATAGCCCAATAGATTCTCCAAATGATAATTTTTCTATTTATGCAAGAGGAAAATGGGAGTAAAATAAGAGGGGTGATTATATTGTTTGAAAAAGGATTTACTTTGATTGAGGTTATTATATCAATACTCATTATTGGGATTATAGCTGCTGCTATTTTTCCTCTGTTTTATCAAGGGGTAAGAACAGTTTTTAGTTTTACGGATAAAACTAATGCAATAAATGAGGCCAGAGCAAGTCTGATTAATGATCTCAGGGGTGCAGGAACATCAACCACACCAATTACTATTAAATTCATAGAAAATGATGTAAACAACACAGAATTAGCTTCAATAGTTCTAAATGAGTATTCAATAACTAAAAATTATTCATTTACAGGTATAGGTGAAGGGACTTTAGAAATTAATTATTATGCTTATCCCATCTCTCCTTAATAAAATTTAGTAATTTAGGATGTGATATAATTGATTTTATTAAAAAAAATAAATGATAAAGATGGATTTTCGCTTGTTGAAATTATAATTATTATTGCCTTAGGGGGAATAATATTAACAGCAGTTTTTAGTAGTTTTAGTTCTGGGATCAGAAATTTCTATTTTACTGAAGAAAAATCTGCTACCCAAAGAGAAATCAGGTTTTTAACAAGTTATATTGCAGAGAATATTAGAAATTCAACCAGGATTGAACTAGTGTCTGATTATAATGAAGCTTTAGACTCAGGAGAAGCAATAATTGGTTTTGATGGGGCAGAATTTAAATATAGAGATAATAGTGGCACTGATAGAACAGTTATTGAGTTTACTAAAACCCAAACAGTCTCATTTGAGCTCAATACTGAAAATAATAGTCCAGATTCTCTTATAATAAATATTGGTGATGTTCCACGAGAAATTATTTTAAATAATTTCTCATCAACATCTGCAAATGATACAGATCAGTATATTAAATTTAAAAAATAATTATTAACTCAAAAGCCTCAGTTTATTTAAAAAGCTGAGGTTTTCTTATAAATTAGAGAAGCTAATTCAGTTCTATTATGTACCTCTGTTTTATTAAAAATATGGCTGAGGTGTTTTTTAACTGTATTAACTGAAATAAATAAATTTTTTGCAATTTCTTCGTTAGTCTTACCTAATAAAATAAGTTTCAAAACATCTTTTTCTCTTTTGCTTAAATTAAAGTTTTCTGCTTTATGTATAATTATATTTTCTTGCTTTTTATTTCTTTGTTTTTTCAATCTATCTATTTCAAACAATTTTTTAAGATGATTACTGCTGTGTTTAGCTAAAAGATTTAAATAGATTAGATCAGCAGGGCCAAAATTTCTATCCTTGCAGGTTCTAAAAAGACTGATAGTCCCTAAAAGTCTTTTTTCGGCGTGGATATCAATTCCACAGGAATAATATAGTCTGTTTTTAGCCAGAAAATCATTAAAATATTCAGTATTAGTCCAACTATTATAATCCATTAATTGAGTGCTAATAATTGGTTCATGCTGATCAAAAGCTAAATTTCTAATGTCATCTATTTGCCAGTAATAATCATTATAGTCTTTTAATACACTATCACTAATATTAAAACAGATAGGATCACATATTAATTCTTTTTCGTTGTCAAAAAGAAAAAAATTAGCAGCATAAAATGGGATAATTTGATTAAGTTCTTTTAAAAAATAATAGGAATACTTATGTAAATCAATAATTCTACCTGTTTTATAAATAATATCTAAAATAATTTCCCATTTGATTTCTAAATTCACGTGTTTACTCCTCCTAAAAATTACACTTTTGGGTAATAACAAAATAATATAAAAAATGTTATTCTTAATATATTATTCAGGATAATCGACAAAAATCCTGCAAAAAAATAAGGGGGAGTCTTTATGCACAAAAAATTACTTGTATGTGGAATAGCATTATTTTTTATTTTTACTCTAAGCAGTGGAGTATTTGCTCAGATGGGATTAGAATCAATGATTTTAGGTTCTGACATAATGATGTCAGACTGGCAGTTAGATTATATCAGACCAATTGAACCTGGAGAATTAGAAAAAGGAGAATACCGGCTTACACCAATTATTGGGCGATTTGATTCTTCTGGTGAAACAAATTATTTTTCTGGTTCAATTTTAGATAACAGTAGTGATTACGACTCGATGTTTTATTTAATGGCACTTGATACTGCAGTTAGTGAAAATTTAATTCTTCATGGTAAATATTTATACAAGCCTTACAGTGAGTATAATGATGATGGTGATGAAAACAGAATGAGTTTACTAGATCTTTTTTTAGATTATGAATTTGAAAATGAAAATAAGATGTTTTTTGGTTTTAATAGAAGTTATAATAAAGATAAAGAATATAATTCTAGTGGTATTCTCAACAATGAAGAAGAAGACAAAACAAATTTTTATTACTTAGGTTTTGAAATCAGGGGATCATTTGCTGGAGATAATGAATAAAATTAATTACTTAATTAACTCCCTTAATTGGGAGTTTTTTTCTTTTCTAAAACTTGACATTTCAAATATTTAACTATATAATTTATAACCAATATATAATTAAATATAATGCTATCCCTATAGATAAATAAATAGCATTAATAAAGAAGTTTTAGTAAGAGTATAACATTTTGAGGAGGACAAAGTAGTGAGTAGAAATATTTATCTGAATGGAGAAATTGTCCCTGAAGATCAGGCGCAAATTTCAGTTTTTGACCATGGCTATCTTTATGGTGATGGAATTTTTGAGGGAATTAGAGCCTATAACGGGCGGGTATTTATGCTTGATCAGCATATTAAGCGCTTATATCAATCAGCTAAAACAATTATGCTGGATATTCCTTTAAACAAAAAAGAAATGGAAGCAGCAATTTTAAAAACAATTAGAGCCAATGATTTACAGGATGCTTACATAAGAGTAGTTGTCTCCAGAGGAGTTGGAGACTTAGGATTAGATCCCCGTAAGTGTCCAGAGCCTACAATAGTTATTATTGCCAGTGCAATTCAGCTTTATCCAGAAGAATTATATGAGACTGGTTTAAAATTAGTTACAGTACCAACTCGCAGAAACGGACCCGAGATGGTCAACCCCAGAATTAAATCACTTAACTATTTAAATAATATTATGGCCCGACTAGAAGCTAATATGCAGAATGCACCTGAGGCTATTATTTTAAACAGTGATGGCTATGTTGCAGAATGCACAGGGGATAATATCTTTATTATAGAAGAAGGTAAACTTTATACACCACCTAAATATGCAGGTATTTTAAAAGGAACCAAAAGGGAAGTAGTTCTTGAAATAGCAGCAGAAATGGGATTAGAAATTAAAGAAGAGCTATTTACAAGACATGATCTTTTTAATGCTGAAGAATGTTTCTTAAGTGGAACAGCAGCTGAGGTTATACCAGTAGTAGAAGTTGATGGCAGAACAATTGCAGATGGTAGTGTAGGCCAGAGAACCAAAGATCTAATAGCAAAGTTTAGAGAAATAGCAGGTTCAACAGGAACAGAAATTTATAATGATTAATTAAAATAAAATAGTGCTTTTCAATAAGAAGTGAGCAGCATAGGAGGAATAAAATGAGAAGTGATAAAATTAAAAAAGGAATCGAAAGAGCTCCCCACAGATCATTACTTTATGCACTGGGACTTGACGATGATGATTTAGATAAACCAATGATTGGTATTGCTAATTCAGCAAATGATATTATACCTGGTCACAAACACTTAGATAGAATTAAAGATGCAGTAGAACATGGTATAACAGCAGCTGGTGGTACAGCGCTAACTTTTTCCACAATTGGTGTCTGTGATGGAATTGCAATGGGCCACAGCGGCATGCATTATTCACTGGCCAGCCGCGAAATTATTGCAGATTCAGTCGAAGCCGTAGTTAATGGACATCAGCTTGATGGACTAGTTTTAATACCAAACTGTGATAAAATTGTTCCTGGAATGATGATGGCAGCAGCCAGATTAGATATTCCAGCAATAGTAATTAGTGGTGGACCGATGGAAGCCGGCAGTCACTGTGGTGAAGCAATTGACTTACACAATGTATTTGAAGCAGTAGGTTCAGTTACTTCTGGTGAGATGGAAGTAGAAGAATTAGATCAAATTGCACGCTCAGCCTGTCCGGGGGTCGGATCCTGTGCCGGGATGTTTACAGCTAATTCGATGAACTCTCTAGCAGAGGTCTTAGGACTTGCACTACCTGGTAATGGAACTATTCCAGCAGTTAAAGCTGATCGAATTAGACTGGCTAAAGCAGCAGGTAAAGCAGTAATGAAGCTGATCGAAAAAGACATTCGTCCTTCTGATATTTTAACAGAAAAGTCATTTGCCAATGCAATAACTGTTGATATGTCACTGGGATGTTCGACTAATACAGCTCTGCATTTACCAGCGATTGCGCATGAGGCAGGTATAGATCTTCCTTTAGATAAATTTAATGAAATTAGTGATCAGGTACCACATATCTGTTCTTTAACACCAGCAGGTAAAAATCATATGGAGAATTTAAACTCAGCTGGCGGTATTCATGCAGTTATTAATGAATTAGTTAAAGGTGATTTAATTAATTTAGATACAGTAACAGTAACCGGTCAGTCACTTAGAGAAAATTTAAAAGCAATTAAATTTGTAGATCACGAGATTATTAGACCACTGGATAATCCCTACCACGCAAGAGGAGGACTCTCTATTTTAAAAGGTAATCTTGCACCTGAGGGCTCAGTTGTAAAAAGAGCAGCAGTAGCAGAAAATATGATGGAGCACCGAGGACCAGCAAGAATTTATAATAGTGAAGAAGAAACAATAGCAGCTATTAATCAGGGAGCCATTAATCCAGGGGATGTAGTAGTCATCAAAAATGAAGGTCCCAAAGGTGGGCCCGGAATGAGAGAAATGCTGTCCCCAACCTCTGCCTTAGCAGGAATGGGACTGGATGATAGTGTAGCCTTAATTACTGATGGACGTTTTTCTGGTGCAACCAGAGGGGCAGCAATCGGCCATGTTTCACCCGAAGCAGCAGCCGGAGGACCAATAGCAGCTTTAGAAGAGGGCGACATAATTCACATTGATATGAATAAATTCATTCTGGAAGTAGAATTATCAGCAGAGGAATTAGCAGCCAGAATGGAAAAAGTAGAGCCTTTTGTGCCTGAGGTAACTGGTTATCTCAAACGTTATGCAAAATTAGTTGGTTCAGCTTCTAAAGGAGCGGTACTCGATTAATCAGACTCTCATTTTAGAGAAATATCAAAAAAATTAAAGATATTTTAAAAAAATGATTGATAAAAGGATATAAATTTAGTATAGTGTACAATATAAATAGAATATTAAATGAAGTTATAGAATAGCAAGTAGTCGAGAAGGGTTGGCTTCATTTAAGAATTTTATAAACTGAGATATTAAGGGAGTAGTATATCTATTTTTAGCTATTAGCTAAAAAATACTACTTAGACAACTGAAAGAACTATACTCGTATACAGAGAGAAGTTTATTTAATTTTCAGTCAATTTATCCAGTTTTAATTCTTAGATATTTTTCTGCCCTGAATAATTATTTTCAGGGCTATTTTTGTATCTATTTATTTTCAAAATTACAGCGGAGGTGAAATAATGCCAAAATTAAATGGTGGGGAAATAATAGTTGAATCCCTTAAAAAAGAAAATGTTGAGGCAATATTTGGATATCCGGGTGGTGCTGTTATTAACCTTTATGATGCCTTATATAACTCAGGTTTAAAACACTATTTAGGAAGACACGAGCAGGGAGTAGTCCACGCAGCAGATGGTTATGCTCGCAGTAGTGGGAAAGTAGGGGTTTGTATTGCTACTTCTGGACCAGGTGGAACAAATATGGTTACAGGACTGGCAAATGCATTTATGGATTCAGTCCCCCTGGTCGCTTTTACAGGACAGGTTTCAAGTTCAATGATTGGAAAAGACTCTTTTCAGGAGGCAGATATCACAGGAATCTCTTTACCAATTACCAAACACAACTTTTTAGTTACTGATGTTAATGATCTGGCAAAAACAATCAAGGAGGCTTTCTTTATTGCTAAAACAGGCAGACCCGGGCCAGTTTTGATCGACCTGGCAAAAGATGTAACCCAAAAAGTGGCAGAATTTAATTATCCGACTAAAGTTTCTCTGCCGGGCTATAGGCCTCAATTTGAAGGCCACAGACTGCAGGTAAATAAAGCAGCTAGAGCAATAAATAACGCCAAAAGACCGCTGCTCTATGTTGGTGGTGGAGCTGTAATCTCTGGAGCAGAAAAAGAAATTAGAGAGCTGGTCGATCGGGCTAAAATCCCAATAACCACAACTTTGATGGCACTGGGCATTTATCCTGAAGATCAGGAATTAGCACTTGAAATGCTTGGAATGCACGGAACTCAATATGCAAATAAAGCAACACTGGAAACAGATTTAGTTATTGCAATTGGTGCCCGTTTTGATGATCGAGTAACCGGCAGACTTGATGAGTTTATAGCTCAGGCCGATATTATTCAGATTGACATTGATCCAGCAGAAATCGGAAAAAATCTTGATGTAGAAATACCGATAGTTGGAGATGTCAAAGATGTACTGCTTGAGATTCTGCCCTTTATCGAGGCAAAAGAAAATGGAAAGTGGCAGCAGAGAATTAAAGAACTTAAAAGAAAATATCCACTTAAATATGAAGATGATGGTTCTGAGACTATCAAACCTCAGTATATTATGGAAGAAGTTGATAAATATACAAATGGTGAGTCGACTATAGTCACCGAAGTTGGCCAGCATCAGATGTGGGCAGCTCAGTTTCATAAATATAAGAAGCCGCGCCAGTTTATCAGTTCTGGTGGTTTAGGAACAATGGGTTTTGGTCTGCCGGCTGCAATAGGAGCTCAGGTGGGACAGCCTGATGAAACAATTATCTTAATTGCTGGAGATGGTAGTATTCAGATGAATATTCAGGAACTGGGTACAATCCAAACCTATAATGTTCCTGTAAAAATTATCATCTTTAATAATAAATATTTAGGAATGGTCAGACAGTGGCAGGAGATGTTTTTTGACAAAAGATATTCAGAAACTAAAATTCCAGCCCCTGATTTTGTAAAAATGGGAGAAGCTTATGGAATCTGGTCGAAGAGTGTTGAAAAGAAGTCAGAACTTGATGCTGCACTTAAAGAAGCAATGGAGCTTAAGGGACCAGCAATTTTAGACATCCACATTCCAGAAGAAGAAAATGTTTATCCAATGGTACCGGCTGGGGCCGGCTTAAAAGATATGATAGGGGGATAATTTATGACACATATTTTATCAGTTTCAGTATTAAACAAACCTGGTGTTTTAACAAGAGTTGCTGGATTATTTAGCAGGCGTAATTTCAATATTGAAAGTTTAAATGTTGGTAAAACCGAAAATCCTGAGATTTCCAGGATGACAATTGTAGTAAAAGGTGATCAAAAAGTATTAGAGCAGGTTACAAAGCAGCTGCATAAATTAATCAATGTCTTAAAAATTACTGAGCTTGATAAAAGTGCAATTGTGGAAAGAGATCTGATTTTAATCAGAGTTAAATGCACCCGCAAACAGCGCTCAGAAATTATTCAAATTGCTGATACATTTAGAGCTCAGATTGTAGACGTAGCACCTGACAGTTTAATGATTGAAGCAACAGGAACTGAAGATAAATTAGAAGCTTTAACAGAATTATTGAGGGATTTCGGTATAGCAGAATTTGTAAGAACAGGAATAGTTGCCTTAAGTAGAGGCCAGGCACAAAAAAAGAGCTAAATTTTTTTATAAATATAAATATAGAGAACATAAAGGAGAAGATAGAAATGAAAATTTATTATGACAATGATGCAGACCTAAAGTACTTAGAAGACAAAGTAGTAGCAGTTATCGGTTATGGTAGTCAGGGACATGCCCAGGCTCAAAACCTTAAAGATAGTGGAGTAGATGTAGTAGTTGGTTTGAGAAAAGAAAGTTCAAGCTGGCCCTTAGCAGAAGAAGATGGTTTTGAAGTCTTAACCACTCCTGAAGCAGCAGCTAAGGCCGACGTTATTCAGATTCTAATTCCTGATATTAAACAGGCTTCAGTCTTTAAAAATGATATAGAACCCAATTTAGAAGCAGGCAATGCACTGGTCTTTTCCCATGGCTTAAATATTCACTATGATCAGATTGTACCGCAGAAAGATGTTGACGTCTTTATGGTAGCTCCTAAGTCACCGGGTCATTTAGTGCGCAGACTATATGAAGACGGTAAAGGTGTTCCTGGCTTACTGGCTGTATATCAAGATTTTACAGGAAAAGCTTATGAGCTAGGTTTAGCTTATGCAAAAGGAATTGGTTGTACTCATGCTGGAGTTATTGAAACAACCTTTCAGGAAGAAACAGAAACAGATCTCTTCGGTGAGCAGGCAGTATTATGTGGTGGAACAACCGCACTTGTTAAAGCCGGTTTTGAAACCCTAGTTGAGGCAGGTTACCAGCCAGAAATTGCTTATTTTGAAGTTTTAAATGAACTTAAATTAATTGTTGATCTGATGTTTGAAGGTGGAATTTCTACCATGCGTGATTCAATTTCTGATACAGCTCAATACGGAGATTTAGTTTCTGGTCCTCGAGTAATTGATGAGCATGTAAAAGAAAATATGCAGGCAGTATTAGAAGATATTCAGACCGGTAAATTTGCTAGAGAGTGGATTTTAGAAAATCAGGCAAATCGACCTGTATTTAATTCCTTAACCAAAAAAGATGAAGATTCTCAGATAGAAGCAGTCGGACGCAAGTTGAGAAAGATGATGTCCTGGATCGACTAGTTATTCAGGATTTTAAGCAAAGGTGGTGAAAATTAATGGCTAATGTAAAAATATTTGATACAACCTTAAGAGATGGTGAGCAGTCGCCTGGAGTCACTTTAATTCCGGAGGAAAAATTGGCAATAGCTAAGCAGTTGGCTAAGATGAAGGTTGATGTCTTAGAAGCTGGCTTTCCAATTTCTTCTGAGGGAGATTTTAAAGCTGTTAAAATGGTATCAGAAAATGTAAAGGGAATAGAAGTAGCCGGATTGGCAAGATGCCGTAAAGGTGATATTGATCGAGCCTGGGAAGCTCTAAAAGATGCTGAAAACCCAAGAATACATGTCTTTATCGCTTCTTCACCGATTCATATGGAATATAAGCTGAAGATGACTGAAGAAGAGGTCATAAAAAGTGCAGTTGAGGGAGTAAAATATGCAGCTCAGTATACAGATAACATTGAATTTTCAGCTGAAGATGCCTCCCGCAGCAATGTTGATTTTCTGGCCCGCTTATTTGAAGCAGCTATTGATGCTGGCGCCAAGGTGATTAATATTCCAGATACAGTTGGTTATTCAGTTCCTTCTGAATTTGGCGCTTTAGTTAAGGGAGTCAAAGAAAAAACCCCTAATATTGATCAGGTAGAAATTAGTGTGCACTGTCATAATGATTTAGGGCTGGCTGTTGCTAATTCACTGGCAGCTATTGAAAACGGGGCGACTCAGGTCGAAGTTTCTGTTAATGGTATTGGTGAGCGAGCAGGTAATGCAGCTTTAGAAGAAATTGTAATGGCTCTCTATACCAGACATGATTATTATGGTCTGGATGTAACTCAAGATACAACCCAGATTGCACGTTTATCAAAATTGGTTGCTAATTCAACCGGTATTTCAATTCAGGCAAATAAGGCAATTGTTGGTGCTAATGCCTTTGCTCATGAGGCTGGAATTCATCAGGATGGTGTGATTAAGGAAAGAACTACTTATGAGATTATGGATGCCCAAACAATTGGTCTTGATCATAATAAGTTGGTGCTGGGTAAACACTCAGGCCGTCATGCTCTGAAGGATTTCTTAGATAAGTATGATTATGAGCTGGATGAGTCTAGTTTTGAAAGTTTCTTTAAGCGCTTTAAAGATTTAGCAGATAAAAAGAAAAATGTCAGTAATGCAGATATTATAGCTCTACTTGATAATGAGCTTTATGATTATGATAAAACTTATGAGCTGGAATATATTTCTGTTTTAACCGGTAAAGGTCTGCTGCCGACAGCAACTGTGAGGTTGAAAAAGAAAGGTGAAATTATTCAATCTGCAGCCTGTAATGGTGATGGCCCGGTAGATGCAATCTTCCAGACTATTAATGAACTAACAGATATGGAAAATATTAAACTGATGTCCTATAAGATTGATGCAGTAACAGAAGGTAAGGATGCACTTGGGGAAGCATTTATCGCTGCTGAGATTAATGGTAAACTTTATACAGGCCATTCTTCCCAGACTGATATTACTGAAGCCAGTGCCTCAGCCTATATTGAAGCAATTAATAAGTATTTAGTTTATAATAATGATAAGTAAATAACAGGCAGCCTGTTTACTTTGAGCAGGCTGCTAAAAAATATTTCAAAAATTATAATATTATAAGATTTTAAGGGAGTGATTTAAGTAAATGGGAATGACAATGATAGAAAAAATTCTTGCTGCCCATTCTGATCAAGATCAGGTTAAAGTAGGGGAAATAGTTAATGCCCGAGTTGATATGGTATTAGGTAATGATATAACTGCCCCGGTAGCAATTAAAGAATTTAATAAAATTGGTGTTGATAAAGTATTTGATAAGGAGAGAATAGCACTTGTTCCAGACCATTTTGCTCCAAATAAGGATATTAAGGCAGCAGAGCAGGTAAAAGTAGTTAGAGAATTTGCCCAAAAATATGATATTACAAATTATTTTGAAGTAGGCCAGATGGGAATTGAGCATGTATTATTACCAGAAAAGGGTTTAACCTTACCTGGAGAAATTATAATTGGAGCTGACTCTCATACCTGTACATATGGTGCGCTTGGTGCTTTAGGAACTGGAGTAGGTAGTACTGATATGGCAGCAGCGATGGCAACAGGAAAGGCCTGGTTTAAGGTTCCTCCGACAATAAAAATTGTCTATAAGGGAGAACTTAAGCCTCATGTCAGCGGCAAGGATTTAATTCTTTATACAATTGGTAAAATTGGGGTAGATGGAGCTCTCTATAAAGCAATGGAGTTTACAGGAGAGGCCATAGAAAATCTTTCTATGGACGGCCGGCTGACAATGTCCAATATGGCAATTGAAGCTGGAGGCAAAGCAGGTTTAATTGCAGCAGATGAAAAGACTGAGGCCTATTTAAAAGATAGAGCTCAGAGAGAATATACAGTAGTCAAGCCAGACGAAAATGCAGAATACGAAGAGGTTATAGAAATTGATGTCAGCCAGATTGCACCACAGGTTGCTTTTCCAAGTTTACCAGAAAACACTAAAGGACTTGATGAAATTGAAGAAAAAATAGAAATTCATCAATCTGTAATCGGTTCCTGTACCAATGGCCGCATCGAAGATTTAAGAGCAGCAGCAGAAGTATTTAAAGGTCAAAAAGTACACAAAAATGTGCGCTGTTTAGTATTCCCGGGAACTCAGGCAATTTACAAGCAGGCAATGCACGAAGGGATTTTTGATATTTTCATTGATGCAGGTGTAGCAGTTTCAACTCCTACCTGTGGACCCTGTTTAGGTGGACATATGGGTATTTTAGCTGATGGTGAGAGAGCTATCTCAACAACTAATCGTAACTTTGTTGGGCGGATGGGCTCAACCAACAGTGAAGTATATCTAGCAAGTCCAGCTGTAGCAGCAGCATCAGCAGTTAAAGGCTATATTGCTGGTCCAGAGGAGGTTAAATAATGAAATTAAAAGGAAAAGTATTTAAATATGGAGATAATGTAGATACAGATGTAATTATTCCAGCCCGTTATCTAAATTCTTCAACACCGGAGAATTTAGCGGCTCACTGTATGGAAGATTTAGACGAAAATTTTGCTGATGAGGTAAGTAAAGGCGATATTATTGTCGGGGGTAAAAACTTTGGTTCCGGATCATCGCGGGAACATGCTCCCTTAGCCATTAAATATGCAGGAGTTTCCTGTGTAGTAGCAGAAAGCTTCGCCCGTATTTTTTACCGTAACTCAATTAATATCGGGCTCCCGATTTTAGAGGCACCAGCAGCTGTTCAGGCTGTCGAGGCTGGCGATAAGTTAGAAGTAGATATTGACCAGGGTAAGATTAAAAATTTGCGTACAGGTGAGACCTATCAGGCTGCACCATTTCCACCTTTTATGCAGGAAATTATTAAAGATGGCGGCTTAATTGAGCATATAAAAAAGGAGATGGTATAAATGAGTAATATAGCATATATACCGGGGGATGGAATTGGCGAAGAAGTTACCCGGCAGGGAATTAAAGTTTTAGAATACTTAGATGGAGTTTATAACTTAGGTTTAAAATTCGAAAAGTTTGATCTGGGTGCAGAAAGATATTTAAGAACTGGTGATATTCTGCCAGATGATGTTTTAAATAAGCTGGAAAGCTTTGATTCAATTTATTTAGGTGCTGTTGGTGATCCCAGAGTTGAGCCGGGAGTTTTAGAAAAAGGAATTCTTTTAAAACTTCGCTTTTACTTTGATCAGTACGTAAATTTACGTCCAATTAAACTTTATAAAGAAGAATTTTCTCCACTAAAAGGTAAGGGACTTGAGGATATTGACTTTACTGTGGTTAGAGAAAATACCGAAGGAATTTATGCTGGCATTGGGGGCTTTTTAAAGAAGGATACTCCAGATGAAGTAGCAACTCAGGAGATGATTTCTACCCGCAAAGGTGTGGATCGGGTTATTAAATATGCTTTCGAATACGCTCAAAAATTTGGTAGAGAACCGAAGTTGACAGTCTGTGATAAAAGTAATGTTTTAACTTATGCGCATAATCTCTGGCAGCGTTCTTTTAAAGAAATGGGAAAAAAGTATCCTGATGTAGAGCAAAATCACTTTTTGGTAGATGCAATGACTATGAAAATGGTTCGCAACCCTGAAGTATTTGATATAGTTGTTACCTGTAATATTTTTGGTGATATTATCACTGATCTAGGTGCAGAACTGCAGGGTGGTATGGGAATGGCTGTTTCTGGTAATATTAATCCAGAGAGTATTTCAATGTTTGAGCCTGTTCATGGAAGTGCACCTGATATAGCAGGTCAAAATATAGCTAATCCCCTGGCAGCAGTTTTAGCAGCTGGAATGATGCTTAGAGAACTTGGTTATGGCAATTTAACACCAAAGGTTGAAGCAGTAGTTAAGCAAGCACTGGAAAATAAGATGGTAACTGCAGATCAAGGAGGAGACTTAAGTACAGATGAAGTTGGAGATTATTTAGTTAAGACTCTCAAAAGCAATGAAGAAGGTGAGTAGTGATGCAAAATGGGATTAACACTTTATGATACAACTTTAAGAGATGGTTCACAAGGAGAAGGAATTGCTCTTTCTTTAGATGATAAGTTAAGAATAACCAGACAGCTAGATCGTTTTGGAATTGATTTTATCGAAGGTGGCTGGCCAGGTTCTAATCCTAAGGATGAGGCATATTTCGAAGAAGTACAGAATATGAATTTAGAAAATGCAAAAATAGTTGCTTTTAGTTCAGCAAGGCATCCTAATATGAAGGTTGAAGAAGACACAAATATTTTAAAACTGCTTGAGGCAGGAGTAGATTATGTAGCTATTTTTGCAAAAGGTTGGGATCTGCATGTAAAAGAGGCACTGCAGGTTCCACTGCAGGAAAACCTTAAGATGATAGAAGATACAATTTCATTTTTAAAAGAAAATGGTTTAAATGTTTTCTTTGATGCCGAGCATTTTTTCGACGGCTATTTAAGTAATCCAGAATATGCTTTAAAGGTTTTAGAAACAGCAGCTGAGGCTGGGGCTGATTTATTAGTTTTATGTGATACTAATGGTGGTATACTTCCCTCTCAGGTCAGAACAATTATCAAAGATGTTAAAAGCAAAATTGACATGGATATTGGAATGCATGCTCATAATGATGGTGAGCTAGCTGTTGCCAATTCAATAGTCGCTTATGAAGAAGGTGCTGTTCAGTTTCAGGGTACAGTAGGGGGTTTAGGTGAGCGCTGTGGTAATGTTGATTTATGCAGTTTAATTCCAACTTTACAGCTTAAATATGGAGAAAAGTTGGTTACTGATCAACAGTTAAAACAGTTAAAACCTCTCTATTATTTTGTGACTGAGACTGCTAATTTAATTCCTAGAAACAATAAACCTTATGTCGGTAAAAGTGCATTTACTCATAAAGGTGGAATCCATGTTAGTGCAGTTCGCAAAAATCCGCATACTTATGAACATATTGAGCCCGAATTAGTGGGTAATGAG
The DNA here is from genome assembly GCF_000350165.1 of Halanaerobium saccharolyticum subsp. saccharolyticum DSM 6643. Classification (NCBI taxonomy): domain Bacteria; kingdom Bacillati; phylum Bacillota; class Clostridia; order Halanaerobiales; family Halanaerobiaceae; genus Halanaerobium; species Halanaerobium saccharolyticum. The sequence goes on along the minus strand of NZ_CAUI01000015.1, from coordinate 223,042 downwards.
CGGCGGGTTTTAGTTTCAGAACTGGCAGGAAAATCTAATTTATTATATAAATTAAAAGAAGTTGGTTTTGATTTAAATGATTTTTCTGATGAAGTGATTAAAAAACTGATTAAAAAAGTTAAAAAATTAGAGAATCAGGGTTATCAGTTTGAGGGGGCAGAGGCTTCTTTAATTTTGATGGCTTTTAGAGAATTTAAAGATTATAATTCGTTTTTTGAAATTGAAGATTTTAGAACCAATAGTATAAATAAGGATAATCATACCTATTCAGAAGCAGTTCTTAAAATGACAGTTAAAAAGCAAAAAGTTCATATAGCTGCTGAAGGTGATGGTCCTGTAAATGCCCTTGATAATTGTTTCCGTAAAGCTTTAGTTTCATTTTATCCGGAAATCACGGAAAGCAAGCTAATTGATTATAAGGTAAGGGTTTTAAATGGAAATGATGGTACTGCTGCTAAAGTAAGAGTTTTAATTGAGACAGCAGATCTGGAAAAATCATGGACAACTGTTGGAGTTTCTACAAATATTATTCAGGCCTCCTGGGATGCTTTAGTAGATAGTATTGAGTATTTACTTTTAATAAAAGAAGGAATCAGAATAATTTAATAAGAATAAGTAAGCAGCTGTGGATAAATTCTACAGCTGTTTTTTTATGCAAAGAAAATCTGTATAGCTTCACTAATAAAAATAAATATTATTTACAAAAATTAACAATTATATAACTATTAATTTATATTTTTTCTAATTAATTACAAATTTTTGCAGGAATAACTTTTTAAGCCTTGAATTAAGTATTAGCAAATATATATTTTACATTTTTTATATATTTATATAAAAAAAGGAAATTTATTAACTTCAAAATCTAAAGAAGGTGAAAGATATCCAAAATTTTTGTGAATATTTATTTAAAAGCTGTTCTTTTTCAGAATCTAAACGGCTAAAGTTAAAGCGTTTTTCAGAAAATAGGGAAATAAAAGAAATAATAGATTATCTTAGGTCAGAAACTATTTTAAAAGAAAATGATTTACTGCAGGCGATTTCTGATTATTTTGAGGTTGAAATTTATCAAAATTCTAATCTAACAATTAAAAAAAATAAAGCTCGAGAATTGGGAATAGCTGAGGTTCACAAATATAAAGTAATTTTAATTAATAAAACAAAAACCCTTATATCTTTTGCCAGTGTTTATCCACCTGATTTATTTTTGCAGGAAAAATTGAAATTTAAATATAAAACTAAAATTAAATTTTATTTAATGACAGAAAGTGAATTTTCAGAGGCAGAAAACCTTTTATACAGCAGTTATTTTAAAATTGACCAGAGAGAAATTTTAAAAGATCTTGGTGATTTTAAAAAAATAGACAGCAGAGATATTGACAGTTTAAAAAATATAGTTGAAGATGCACCTGTTGTTAAACTTTTAAATAAAATATTAACAGAGGCAATTTCTTTAAATGCAAGTGATATTCATCTTGAGCAGAAAAAAGATTATTTTAAAATTAGATATAGAATTGACGGAATTTTAAAAAATTATTACAGTTTACCAGTAGAAATAGCTGCAGCAGTAATTTCAAGAATTAAAATTATTTCGGGAATGGATATTACAATTAGACATTTACCTCAAGATGGTAAAATGGATTTTAATTTTCAGGAAGAAGTTTTTGATATTAGAAGCTCGGTTATTCCAACAATTTATGGGGAAAAAGCTGTTTTAAGATTGCTTTTAAGAACTGAAAAATTATTAGATTTAAAAGAATTGAATTTTAATAGTGCTAATTTAAAAAGATTTAAAGAAATCCTTAAATTTAAATCAGGAATAATCTTACTCTGTGGGCCAACTGGAAGTGGCAAAACTACAACTCTTTTTTCAATTTTAAAGCAGCTAGCTGCTGAAGATAATAATATTATTACAGTCGAAAATCCAGTTGAATATAAGTTAGATTTATTAAATCAGATTGAAATTAATGATGCCCAAAATTTAACTTTTCCAACTATATTGAGGTCAATTTTAAGACAGGATCCAGATATAATTATGATCGGAGAAATTAGAGATAAGGAAACTGCAGAAATAGCAGTTAGAGCTGCTGTTACAGGGCATCTTGTTTTAAGTACAATCCATACTATAGATAGTATTTCTGCAATTTACAGGTTAATTGATCTTGGGATCGCTCCCTATTTAATCAGCAGCACAGTAAAAGCAGTTATAGCTCAAAGATTACTGAGGAAATTATGTCCTAACTGTAGAAAAAAAGTAGAAATAAAGTATTTGACTAACAATCTTTTTGATTTAACAGAAATAGAATATCTTTATCAAGCAGTTGGCTGTGAAAATTGTAGTAATGGTTATCTCGGTCGAACAGCTGCTGCAGAGATTTTACTAATCAATGATCACTTAAAAAGTTTAATCAACCAAAATGCTGATTATTCTGATTTAAAAGAAGAAGCAGCTGCTTCTGGAATGCTCAGTTTATATGATTCAGCCTTGATAAAATTGAAAAAAGGCATAGTGTCTCAGGCAGAAATGCTGAGAGTTATTGAACTAAATCACTAAAACTTGAATAACTAAACTTGAAAAAAATTTAAATAATTAAATTTGAATAATAAAATTTGAACAAAAAAATTTGAACACTTACTAGGAGGCGATAATCATCTTTAAACAAAATGAATTTGACCTTAAATTTTTCGCCTCACAGCTGAAGATAATGCTAAAATCTGGTTTAAATTTAAACAGATCTTTGATGATTATCTCCAAACAGACAAAGAATAAAAAGCAGCAAGATATATGTAATGAAATTTTAAAAAATATCGAATCTGGCTTAACTCTTGCTGAAGCCTTAGATCGGGAGAAAATATTTACTAAACTTTTTACAGCAGTAGTCCAGGCCGGGGAGAAAAGTGGAAAACTGGTAGAAGTTCTGGCAAGTTTAGAAAACTACTATAACAGCAGAGATGATCTAAAAAAAGAAATAAAAAAGGCCTCTTTTTATCCTATAACTGTAATAATGACAATATTTTTAGCAGCAGTTTTTATCTTTAAATTTGTTTTACCTGTATTTGTAGATTTATTTGCTGAATTTAATGGTGAGCTGCCCTTGATTACAAAAATTTTTTTAATAATTAGTAAAGCTTTTAATAACTATTTCATTTTAATAATAATTTTCATAATCTTTTTAATAATATTACTGGTGCTGATTTACAAAAGCAAAAAAAGAGAAGATTTAAAGAGCAAATTTTTGCTTAATATTCCCTTTTTTTCAGTTCTGTATAAGGATTTAATTTTAACTCAGATAGCTGTCTATTTATCTTTACTGCTGAAAAGTGGCTTAAAATTAATTTCTGCTCTGGATTTATTAAAAAATATTATTACAGACTACCATTATCAAAAATTTATTCAAAATACAGCTTTAAATATTTCTAAAGGGGCTTCTTTGACAGAATGTTTTTCTGATAGTAAATATATACCCGATCTTTTTTACTATCTTTTAATGACTGGAGAAGAAACAGCCCAGATGGAGACCATGTTGGAAAGAGCAGGTGATTATTATTACCAAAAATTAAAAGAAGAAATTGAAATAATGCTGCAGTATTTAGAGCCCTTTTTAATAACATTAACTGCAATTTTTGTTGCTTTACTTGCTGCAGCAGTAATTATGCCGATGTTTCAGATTTATTTAATTATTTAAAGACAGAAACAAATGGAAACCAAAAATAGAAAGGGATTATATAAATGTTTAGTATTTTCAAAATTGATAAGCAGAGAGTTCTGGATTCTGAAGCAGGTTTTACTTTAATTGAGCTTGTAATTGTAATTGTGGTTTTAGGAATTTTAATGTCAATGGCAGTGCCAGCTCTAAGTGGGGTAAAAAATAAAGCAGATACAGCTGTTGCCAAAGCAGACCTGCATAATATAATGCAGAGTCTGGAGATGTATTATCTAGACGAGGGAGAATATCCAGCTCAGGTAACAAAAGGAGATATGGAAACTGTTGCCGCAAATTTAGATGAGTTAAATATCAAAAATGAAGCCTCTGCTTATGATTATGTAACTGATACTGATAGTGGAGCTCAAAAGTATTTAATCTCTTATGAAGCAGCCTCTGATGAATTCTATTATATTTCAACAGATGAATCATCATTAACCGGACCTGAAACTACAGCACCTTCATTATAGCAAATGAAAAAACATGAAAAAGGCTTTAGCCTAATTGAGTTATTGCTGGTGATTACAATAATGGGGGTTTTATTTACTATCAGCTATCAGCCACAGTTTAAAAATGATTTTCAGGTTGAACAGCAGATTAAAAGTTTGGCAGCAGATTTGCGCTGGGCTAGAAATAAAGCTATTTTAGATAATCAGACCTATATTTTTAGAATTTATACAATCAAAGAAAATAGTGACTCGAACAAAATCCCCTATTATTTCTATACCAAAGAAGATGGTCATAAAACCATTAAGAAAAAAGGTTATTATTCTTCTGATTTAATTTTATATAAAACATTAAGCTTAAAGGTTGTAGATAGTGATTATTATGAATGGATTCGATTTAACAATACTGCAACCGCTAGAGGAGGTACAATAGGCCTGGCTAAAGCTTATTCTGGAGCCAAAAAATATAAAGTTATTACAAATCAACTGGGGAGGGTTCGAGTTGAAAAATAATGCAGGGTTTTCACTGCTGGAGGTCATTATAACAATCTCACTTGCAGGTGTTGTGTTAGCTGTAATGAGTAGGACAATTAAAACTGGTCTTGAGGTTCAGAGCTTTTTAGCAGATAAAAATGCTGCTATTAATTGGACTGAATCAGTTCTGGAAGCTTATAAAAATAAAAATGTGATTGAAGAAGGAATTGAAAACAGCAGCAGTGATTTTATCAAGGATCTAGAAATACTAGAAAGTGAATCACTACCAAAAAATTATGAGATGACAAAAGTTGAAATAATCCCGTATAGTAAAGATGGGATTAAATATGATGGTTTATATAGTTTAAAGATTGAAGTCCAATTTAAATGTAGAGATAAGGAGCAGCAGAATGAACTTTTTAGTTTACTGCAGAGATAAATTAAAAGAAGAAGCTGCTTTTAGTCTGCTGGAAATGATGCTTGTAATTACTATTTCTTCTCTGTTGACCGTGATTTTCATTCAGTTAATAACTGATCTTTATCAAAACAATGATTTTTTTAGTTTAGAAAATGCCTGGCAGCTTGATGCTTATCTAGCAGTTGATTTTATTGCAGACCAAATCAAAAATTCTACCAAAGTTGAAATAATAAATGAGAATGAAATAAACATATTTAGTTATTATAATCAAGAATATCAGTGGCTAAAATTTAGCATCTATCAGAGTAGTGGAAATAATAATCTTGGTCGGTCAATTGGTAGTGATCAGCTTAATTTTAAAGATTTTGGTAGAAATCTTTCCCTGCTTGATAAAGTTGAAGATCTTAAATTTGAAATTATTGAGCCGGGCTTATTAAAAGTAACATTAGCAGTTAAAGCAAAGAGCACCAAAAAAGTCGAAAAATTAACTGTGAGTAGACTAATTAAAATATAGAACTCAAAAGTGGGTAATTAAGATGAAATTAAAAAATCAATCAGGCTATGTTTTATTTCTGAATTTAATTTTGATAACTTTAATTGCACTTTTTATACCTTTGCTGATCCAGGAGCAGAAAATAAACTACAGAATTTTGAGCAGTCGAATTAAAGCTGCTCAGAATAAAGAGGCTGTAGAATCAGGACTGCAGTATCAGCTTTATGTTTTGAAAAAAGATAATCTGCTCTGTGATGAAATGATAATGATTAATAATAAAATAAAGCTAAGAATTAAGGGAGAGGAGGATCAAGATTTTTTTTATTTCTATACTTATCTGGATGATTTGATTCCCTATACTGCTGAAATGAAGATTGATAAAGGTGATTTAAAAATATTAGATAAAAAAATATATAGGAGTGAATAGTTATGCTTAATAATTATTATTCAGTGACAATCCCTGCCCAAAATACTCTAAAAAATCTAGTTGTTAAATCTAAAAATGATCAGATACATTTTATAGATGGGATAAATGAAATATCATCAATTGGTAAAATAAAAAAATTAAATTATAACTGCCATTATATTATTTTATTACCGGCAGCCTCTTTATTTTATCATTCAGCGCCTCTAAAAGAGAAAAATCCTTATAGAATAAGTGAAGACAATATTTTGAGTAAATTTGCAGAAGTAAAAGAAAATTTCGAAGAAGAATATTACTATGATTATTTAGAAATCGTTTCTGATCAAACTAAAGCAAGAGAAATCAAATTTTTTGCAGCAGATAAAAAATTACTAGATAATTTAACCAGAAATATGGATAAATATAAAAACAATTATTTAATATCAGCTTTGCCAGTAGCCATTTTTAATACAACAAATAAAGTTGTTTCAGCAAATAATTATTTGCTGTATTATAAGATTAATAACAGCTACACAATTCTTACAGCGGTAGATAAAAAACTTGATTTACTGCAGGCTTCTATTTTAGAAAATGATTTAGAGACTGAAATTGATAAAACTCAAAAATATTATTTAAATAATAAAAATATTAACTTAAAGGTCTTAGAGGGTAATAGTAATTTACTTCATTTAGAAGAATTTATGGAGCTGGAGGATGATGATTTTGTATTTTTAACTGCAATGCTCTGGAGTATTGACAAATGTCAGTAATTTTTAAAGAAAAACATTATGATCAACTATCAATCTTACTTAAAAATATAGCAGTCATTATTATAGTTTTAGTAATCTTGCTAACTGGATTTAATTTCTTTTTTAAAAATAAAAACAAGGTACTTAGCAGCAGTTTAGAAAGCCTAAACCGAGAAGAATTGAAATATCAGGTTTTAATAGACAATTCTAAAAATAGGCATTCTCAAATTGCAGCAGATAAATATTTTGATTTACTAATAAAGCTGGCTCAATATGCAGAAAACATAGCTCTTAGTTCAATTTATGCCAAAGATAAAAAAATTAATTTAAATGCAGTTAGCATGAATCAGAAAAATATTTTTGAATTAATAAAGAACTTAAAAACAGATCAGAAGTTTTCAGATGTTAAATTACTTAATATCAGCCACAGAGATAACTATTATTTTCAGCTTGAATTAACGATCCTCAATAGAGGGGTGGAAAAATGATAATCAACCGCAAACAATTATTGAGGATCATATTAATAATACTACTACTTTTTATTCTGATTTTTCAGGTTATAAAAACTAAAGAATTTTCGAATAAAAAAGAACTACTTCAAGCTGAAATAATGAAACAACAGCTGCTAAATTTTAATTTAAAAAATGAACACCTAAAAACCATCAATAGCAAAACAAAAGTAGCTGCAGCAGAAAACGATATAAAAGAAAGTACTGCTCAGATATTAGCTGAGTTAAAGACTTTTAATTTAAAACTTATTGATTTCAGCAGTGCTCAAACTGAATTAACTTTAAATCTAAATGGCAGTTTTCATTCCATTTTAAATTTTATTTATTATTTAGAATCTGAAATGAATCAGTTTAAAATAGCAGAGTTTAAAATAAAAAATGGTGAAAACGATTTATTTTTCTTTTTAAAATTAAAAAATGAGCTGATTAAAAATGAAAAAGATATTTTCTAATAAAATATTTTCTAATAAAAAGCTGATTTTAATTTTACTAATTATTATTCTAACAATAGTTTTATTATCAAATTATATTAAAACAGCAGAAATTTCCTTATTTGAGCTGTTTAACAAAGACGAAGCACTGGCAGAGAGCTTATTCTTTAAAGAAGAACAAAATAAATCAGCAGCAGTTAAAAAGGCTAAAAATGATGCTGAAACCAATAAAGCAGAAACTAAAGAAGTAGCTATTAAAAATGTAAATAAAGAAGCTAAAATAGAAAGTATAGCTTTAATCAGTGAGATAAAGGATCCCTTTAATCAAAAAGAAAATACAGAAAATATTATTCAGGATAATAAATCTTTTAATAAAAATACTAAGCAGGATCTATTATTTTTAGAAAAAAATATTATTGCAGAAAACTTAAAGTCTCTAGATAAGGGTAGTGCTCAAGTTTTAAAACAGAATCAAAAAGCTGGAGCAGATAAAGATCATGAGCTAAAAGAAACAAATAATAAATTAAAACAAAATATAAAACTGCCATTTAAACTGCTTGGAATAATAAAAAATAAAGATAATTCTGCTGCACTTTTTCGCTATCAGGGCAAAAATGTTTTAAAGAAAGAAAATGAACAAATTGATATATATAAAATAAAAGAAATTAATAATAAAGAGATAAGCTTAATTTATCAAAATGAAATAAGAATAATCAAGCTCTGGGAGGAGGGGGCAAATGAAGGTTAAACATAAACAGTTATTTCAAATCTTAATTTTAGTTATTTTTTTATTATTTTTATCTGCTTTTATTAAGATCGAGATCAAAGCTGCCGAAGAAATGGTTTCAATAAATTTACGAGATGTTGAACTGGAAACCGCTTTGATTATGTTGGCAAATACTGCAGATAAAAATTTGATCTGTGATAGTTCAGTTGCAGGCAAATTAACAGTTATTTTCAATGATATTCCTTTTGATAAGGCATTGAATTTAATAACTGATAGTTTCAATTTAGATTACAGCTTTGAAAATGAAATAATCTATGTCAGTACAGCAGAAAAATTTGCAGCAAAAAACAAGATTTTTACCAGTAAAAATTTTAAATTTAAAAACTTAAGTTCTGAAGCGGCTGCAAAAATATTAAGAGATAATTTTGAAGAAATTAAAATAATAGATTTAAATAGTGAGGGTTTAATAGTTAACTGTAGAGCAAAAGATTTAAAAGAAATTGAAAAAATTAGTACTTTGATTGATCGGCCGCAAAAACAGATTATGATTAAAGCTAGAGTTGAAGAAATAAGCAGAAGCAAAATCAAAGAATTAGGCATCAATCCAAATCAGCTTTCAGAATTAAAAATTATAAAAAATGAGAATGGAGATGTTGAAAAACTAAAGCCCAGCTGGCCGGAAACTCTAAGAGCATTAAATGAGGAGGGACTATCAAATATTTTAGCAAACCCGAGTTTAATGACTGTTGATAGAAAAAAAGCAAAGCTTATTATTGGAGATCAAATACCAGTTAAGTTAGAAAGAATAGAAGCTGAGCAAACGGTATCCACAATTAGTTATATTGAGGCCGGTATAGTTTTAGAATTTTTGCCTAAAATATTAAATGAAAATGAAGTTCTTTTAGAAATAAAACCATCTGTAAATAGTATAGGCCAGGTTTTAGCAGATGGTCTTCCAGCGGTTAATTCTCGTAGTGCTGAAACCACAGTGATTCTAGAAAATGGAGAGACTCTTGCAATCGGTGGTCTGATTAAAAAAGATGAATTGAAAAGCGTAAGAGAAATTCCAATTTTAGCAGAGATACCAATTTTAGGAAAGTTGTTTTCGGCTGAAGAAAAAAACAATATTGAAACAGAGCTCTTAATCTTTATTACTCCAAAAATAATAAATGCCAAAAAGAAGATTAATCCAGAAAAAATAAAAGCCAAAAAGAAGGAGATTAAGGGGGAAAAGAAGAATAATATTAATAGAGAATTTAAAACACTTACTGATAAAGAAATAAAAGAAATCCTAAATAAATAGAAGGATATTTATAGTCTTTAGAGAAATTTAATTCAGGGGCAACCCTGAATTTTTCTCTAGATATAGCTTTTAGAAGATTAAATTGATGAGGAGAGGCTGTTGATTAAATTGATGAATAAGTTTAATCATAAATTAAAGTTAGATAAAATAATTATCTATTTAATAATGGTCAGTAATTTTTTAATTTTATTTGCTTATTTGCCATTTTATCAGGAGTTTCAGCTTTTTAAGAATGCAGATAATAATTTTCAACTGCTTAGATTTGATAATATTTATTATCCGCGGCTAAAGATTTTAAGCTGGAGTGCTTTTATTTTATTAATCTTATTTTTAATTTATATTATAAAGAATCAAGATCAGATAAAAAATAATTTATTTAATTACCTTATTTTTTCACTCTTTATTTTATTTTCACTGTCCACTTATTTTGCTTTGGATAGATTTACAGCGCTAAATGGTAGATTTTATCGCTGGGAGGGCTTTATTGCTTTAGCTGCTTACCTATTTTTTGCTTTTTTGATAGCAAATTTAGTAAATAAAATAGATTATTTTAAAATCTATGCTTATTTAATCTGGGGAGCTGCTTCAGTTTTATCTATATACGGAATTTTACAATTTTTTGGGGTCGATTTTATCAAAAGAGATCCCTTAAGAGAAAATTGGTATAGAGCTTTTTCCACCTTTGGTAATCCAAATTTTGCTGCCAGTTTTGCAGTCATGATTTTACCTACTCTGATTATGCTTTATTTGACTTTAAAAAAAGGTAAATATAAAATAGCAGCCTTTGGGGGCAGCAGTTTAGTTTTTGCCTTTCTATTAACTACTGCAACTCGTGGAGCCTGGCTTGCTTTTGCCCTAACGGTATTTGCAGCCATCTTTTTGCTTTTTGATTTTTTAAAAAATAAGAAAAAAGAGATTTTTAAATTATTAATTGTATTTATTTTAATAATTATTATTTTAAACTCTTTTCATGGAGGCTTAATGGGCTTAAGATTTATCAGTATTTTCCACGATCTACAAGATCTTTCTTCAGCTGAAGAAGATGAAATTGATCGAGTCGGAACCTATAGGATTTTCATTTATAGAAATTCTTTACCTTTAATAATGGAAAATCCTTATTTAGGAGTTGGGCCAGATAATTTTGCTGAGATATTTCCCCAGGAAAAATATAGAGAATTCACCGGCACTAAAAATAGAGTAGTTGATAAGGCGCATTCTGAATATATTCAGCTTGGGGTGACAACCGGGATACCAGCTTTAGTTATTTATTTATTTCTGTTATTATATGTTTTATATAATTTAAAACCGAAAACTTTTAACACTATTAATCTAGAAAGTATTAAAGGAAAAAAGAAGTTTATTAAAACAACTTTGTTTTTGTCAGTTTTGGCTTATTCTTTACAGGCTGCATTAAATATTAGTGTAGTGACAGTTGCTCCAATATTTTGGACAATTTTAGGATTTGCTGGAGCTTATATTATAAATTATAATGAAGATGATTTTGAGGAGGAGAGTAGTTAATGAAAATTGTTCTAACAGGTTTCATGGCAGCAGGGAAAACTACAGTAGGAAAAAAGATTGCTGCATATAAAAATTTTAACTTTTATGATAGCGATGATTTAATAACTGAAAGAGAAGAAATGAGTATTAAAGAAATATTTGAAATTAAGGGGGAAAAGTATTTTAGAGAAGTTGAGAAAAGAGTGATTACTGAGCTTCTAAATTCAAAAGAAGATCTTGTCTTGGCTCCAGGTGGAGGGGCAGTTTTAAATCAAGAGCTTAGAGAGATGATGATTAATAAAGCAGAAGTATTTTGTTTAGATATTAGTGCAGAAGAAGTTTTAAAGAGAAATTCAGAAAGCAAGATAGTTAGACCACTACTTGAGGTCGATAAACCTTTAGATATGGTCCGCTCACTTTTAGAGGAAAGAAATCAATATTATGCAGAAATTCCTTTTCACATTGATAGTGAAAAATATTCAGCAGAAGCAATAGCAGATATAATTATTGCTGAACTCCCTGATCAAAAATTAAATATTGAAATAAAAAATAAGGATCAGGCTTATCCGGTGATTATTGATCAAGAATATAAGCAAAATAGTTTTGAGAGTGTTATCTCTAAAGTTAGAAATAGAAAAGTTTTACTGCTTGCTGATAAAAAAGTGATAGCAGAACATTCAGAACCAGTTATCAAAAAGCTAAAAAATGCTGCCGATGTTATTGAATTTAATTTAGAAGCTGGTGAGAAAATAAAGGATTTAAGTGTGTTGGAAAAAATATATACACTTTTGTATGAAAACAGCTTCAGCCGCTCAGACTATTTAATTGCCTTTGGCGGAGGTACTATCGGAGATCTAGGAGCTCTGGCTGCATCTACCTTTTTGCGAGGGATTAAGCTAATTCAAATGCCGACTACTTTGATTTCACAGTTGGACAGCAGTGTTGGGGGTAAAACAGCTGTTAATTTTAGAGAGACCAAAAATTTAATTGGCAGTTTTTATCAAGCAGAAATAGTATATTACCAACTTGAATGGCTAAAAACACTGGAAAAAGCTGAGCTTAAATCTGGTTTGGGGGAAGTTATTAAATATGCTATTTTAGGAGGAAATCCTCTTTTTAATATTCTCAAAGAAAACAAAGATAAAATTTTAGAATTAGATAAAGATTTAATGCTTGAAATCTCCAAGATTTCTCTGCAGATGAAAGACTATTATGTTAGTCAAGATGTTAAAGATCAGGGACAGCGCAAAAAATTAAATTTAGGTCACAGCTTTGGTCATGCAGTTGAGGGTGCAGAAAAGTTTAGATATAAGCACGGAGAGGCTGTTGTAATGGGGATTGCTTTTACTGCTTTTTTATCAAATAAGATTGGCAGTTTAAGTGATCAATCTTTTAAAGAAATAATAGAACTAATTAATATTTATGATTATCAGCTCTTTCCTTCTGCAGCTGTGGGAGCCGAAAAATTAGCTTCGTATATTGCTCATGACAAAAAAATTGCTGATAATAAAATGTGGTGGGTTTTAATTAATGATATAGGGGATACTTATCTAAGTGATAAATTTGATCATAATAATATTCAAAAACATATGGAGGAATACTTATGCAAAAAGTGGCTGTAGTACATGGACCTAATTTAAATATGCTTGGTTTAAGAGAACCAGAAATTTATGGCACAAAAAATTTAGAGATGCTTAATCAAGAATTGAAAGAAGAAGCTGAGAACTTAGATTTAGAAATAGAAATAATGCAGAGCAATCATGAAGGTGAAATAGTTGATTTTTTACATCAAAATTATAAAGAACTTGCTGGATTAATAATGAATCCTGGGGGTTTAACACATACCAGTGTAGTTCTGAGAGATGCTGTGGCTTCTATCAGACTACCGGTGATAGAAGTACATATTAGTAATATTCACCGCCGGGAAGAATTTCGCAAAAAATCAATAACTGCCGAAGCTGCAGTTGCTCAGATTACAGGACTTGGAACTTACGGATATATTTTAGCCTTAAAAGGACTAAAGGAAGTTCTAAGAAAGGAGAAATATTAATGGAGAAACGAATAAATAAGATTAAAGAAAAGCTAAAAGAAAAAAATATTGAGGCTTTTTTAGTGACAAAAAATGAAAATGTAAGATATTTAAGCCGTTTTACAGGTACTGCAGGTAAACTTTTAATTACTCAAAATGATAGTATATTTATTACTGATTTTCGTTATTTAGATCAGGCAGAAGATCAGACTGATGGCTGTGTGATTGAAGAAATAAGCAGTAACTTTATCAATGGATTTTCTGAACTTTTAAAAAGAAAAAACATTAAAAATTTAAGTTTTGAAAGTCAGGATTTGAATTTTAAAATGTATCAAAATTTAAAAGAAAAATTAGATCTTGATTCTTTAAATCCCGAAGAATCACTTATTGAAGAACTCAGAATCATTAAAGATGAATCTGAGATAGAAAAAATAAAAAAAGCTGTAGAAATAGCAGATCAAGGATTTCAGTTTTTAATTGATTTTATTGAACCAGGCAAAAGCGAAAAAGAGGTAGCTTTAGAGCTTGAGTTTTTTATGAAAAGACAGGGTGGAGAAGCCAATGCCTTTGATTTTATTGTAGCATCTGGTAAAAGAGGTGCTCTTCCACATGGGGTTGCTTCAGAAAAAAAGATTGAACTGGGTGATTTAGTTACAATTGATTTTGGAACTGTTTATCAGGGATATCATTCAGACATTACCAGAACTCTAGCTGTCGGTGAGCCAAAAGCTAAATTAAGAGATATCTATGAGCTGGTTCTAACAGCTCAAGAGAAGGTGATTGCAGAGATCAAAGCAGGCATGGATTGTTTTGATGCAGATAAAATTGCCAGAGATTTTATTGCTGAAGCAGGTTATAAAGATAACTTCGGCCATGGTTTAGGTCATGGTGTGGGACTTGAAATTCATGAAGCACCAAGATTATCTTATACTTCCGAAGCTGTTTTAAAAGCAGGAATGGTTGTTACAGATGAGCCTGGGATTTATGTTTCAGGACTTGGAGGAGTCCGCATCGAAGATGACCTTTTAATTACAGAATCTGGTTGTGAAGTTTTAAATTCTGCTCCCAAAGAACTGATAATTTTGTAATTAAATTGAAATCAGTTTTAATTTCTAATTATTTTCAATTAAAAAGAGTGATTAATTTGAAGGCAATAATTTGTTTAAAAAGCTAATTTCTGCTATAATTGAACTGCAGTAAAAAATAGTGGAGGTGCTCAAATGATTTCAACAAACGATTTTAATACAGGTTTAACAATAGAGCTGGATGGAGAGGTATATCAGGTAATTGAATTTCAACACTCAAAATCTGGTAGAGGAAGTGCATTTGTTAGAACAAAATTACGTAATGTAGAAGAAGGATATACTATCAATAAAACGTTTAAAGCAGGAGAAAAAGTAGAAAATGCGCATGTCGAAAAAAAGAAAATGCAGTTTTTATACTGGGATGGCAGTGACTATATTTTTATGGATAATGATACATATGAACAATTTCATCTTAGTGAAGAACAGCTGGGAGATAAGATAAAGTATTTAAAGGAGAATATGGAACTAGATATTTCTGTTTATCAGGGACGCCCGATTGATATAGACTTACCTACCTTTGTTGAATTGAAAGTTGAGGATACTCAGCCAAACATTAGAGGGAATACAGTATCTGGAGGTAATAAACCAGCAACTATGGAAACAGGGTTAGTAGTTCAGGTTCCTTTATTTATTGAAGAGGGCGACACACTTAAAATAGATACTAGAAATAATGAATATATAGAAAGAGCAAACAGTTAAATATTAATTTAATTAAGGGGGATATTTGATGGACTATTTAATTATTGGAGCTGGTGCAGCTGGAGTATCTGCAGCAAAAGAAATTTTGAAAAACAGAAAAAAAGATGATAAAATATCTATTTTCACTGATGAAAATTATCCATTTTATTATCGACCCCGATTGATCGAATGCTTATCAGGTGAAGTTGAGGTAGAAGAAATTATTATTAATGATGAGCAGTGGTTTGAAGATAATAATATTAATCTTCATCTTGGTGAAAAAATTACTGAGGTTGATTTGGGAAATAAAGTTATTAAGAGTAATAGTGATCAATATAATTATGACAAATTACTACTGGCAAATGGTTCTCACTGTTTTGTACCACCGTTTTCTGGTATGGATCTGGAAAATATATTTACTTTAAGAACCGCAGCTGATTTAAAAGTAATTAACAAGGCGGCTGAAAAAGCAAAAAAAGCAGTTGTGGTCGGTGGTGGACTTTTAGGTCTAGAAATTGCCTATAATTTTGCTAAAGCAGGATTGGATACAACTGTTTTGGAAGTTGCACCTTATCTGCTGCCAATGCAGCTTGATAAAAAAGGAGGAGATCTCCTGGAAGAAAAACTTAAAGCAAATGATGTAAAAGTAATTACAGATGCCACTACTAAAGGTTTTGATGGCCAGCAGAGTGTAGAAAAAGTTGTTTTGGAAGATCAAGAAATTGAAGCAGATCTTGTTTTAATTTCAACTGGAGTTAGATCCAATACATCTCTGATCGAAAATCTTGATATTGAAATCAATAATGGTGTTAAAGTCAATAGTAAAATGCAAACCTCAAACCCTGATGTTTATGCTGCAGGTGATGTGGCAGAATATGAAGGGGAAATCTATGGAATCTGGCCGCCTTCTTTGGCTCAAGGAAGAGTAGCGGGTACTGTTATGAGTGGAGGAGAGGCTGAATTTGATGGTTATGTACGTTCTCATAAATTAAAAGTTGCCGGCATAAATGTTGTCTCTCTGGGTGAGTTAAATGAAGAAGGAGACTATGAAGAAGAAATTATAGTTGATAATGACACTTATGTAAAAGTGATTAAAGATAATGGAGATAAAATTGGTGTTTTAATTGTTGGTCAATATTCTGAACAAAATCAAAAGTTGGCTGATGTTAAAAGATAAATTTTGAGTAAATAGAAGGAGGTTAAACTATGAGTGATAAAAAAATTAAAGATGTAGAAGCGGAAAATTTAGAAACTGAAAATATTGATGAGGGAAGTATTAAGATTGCTGATGAAGTAGTGGGAATTATTACCGGTTTAGCAGCTACAGAAATTGAAGGTGTAGCTGGAATGAGCGGTGGTCTTGCTGGTGGATTAGCTGATATGCTGGGTAGAAAAAACTTAAGTAAGGGTGTTAAAGTAGAAGTTAAAGAGGAGACTGCTTTAGTTGATGTATATGTCATTATTAATTATGGAAATTCCATACCAGATGTTGCCTGGAAAATTCAAGATAACGTAAAACAGGCAATTGAAGGGATGACAGGTTTGAATGTTAAAGCAGTTAATGTTCATGTTCAGGGAGTTAATTTTCCGGAAGAGGAACAAGAAGAGGTTGAAAACAAAGAAGTAGAGGAAGTAGAAGACAAAGAATAATTATTCTTTGAAAATGATTGGAGGTTAAGCCAAATGAAAATTATAAAAAACATATTTTCTTTTTTAATTGCTTTAATTCTTATCGTTTTAAGCATAACTCTTTCTCTATATAGTTTTGGTGTTTTATCGGTGAATTTTATCCCTAATTTAATTTCTACAAGCTATAATAACTGGCAGATTGCAGTTGTCTATTTAGTTGTTCTTTTTATGTCACTATTTGTAATCTACCCTTATTTTACTGATAAAAAGTTTAAATCAACCAGATTATTAAGTTCAGAATCAGGAGATATTACAATTACAATTTCAGCTTTATCAAATTTAATTAAAGATAGAGTTAAAGAAAAAGAAAAGTTTGAAGATATTAAAATTAAAATAGAAGAACTGGATCAGGGATTAAAGATAATTTTAAGTGGAAATCTTACTGTTCCCGGTGATTTACCTGCTATTAGTGAGAATATACAGCATGATTTAAAAAGTTATATCACAAAGACTACAGGTATAGAGGTAGCAAAGGTACAAATTCAAATTGATGATGTAAAAAAAGATAATAAACTGCCCAAGAATGTAGAATGAGGTGGTCTATAAAAATGGATAAAAAAGAATTCAAAGAGGAATTATCCCAATATATATATATCAACCGCAAAAAAATTATTGGAGCTTTAATTGGTTTAATTATCGGTATTTTAATTTTAACTATCGGTTTTTTTAAAACCTTACTGCTCTTTTTAACTACTTTAGTTGGTTATTATTTAGGGATGCGCTGGCGTTTTGAAGAGGATTTAAAAGACTTTATATTAAGAATTATTCCAGATAGATTTAAATAGAGTTTAAATAGAGTTTAGAAATGAGGTATTTTCTTTATGCAAAAAGTTTCGCGACATAAACAGAGAGTCTGGGTTTTGCAGATTCTTTATGGTCTGGACATCAGAAAAAAAATTGATCTAGAAAACTATAAAAAAAGCTACGATAATTTTATAGCTGAAAAGGGTATTACTGAGGAAGACTTATATGCTGAAGAGCTTCTCGAAGGAATTATAATGGAGCTCGAATTATTAGATGCCCAGATTAACGAATATGCAATTAATTGGGATATAGAAAGAATGCCGGCAATTGATAGAAATATTTTAAGAATTGCTGCTTATGAAATTCAGCATGAGATTCCAGTTAAAGTTGCTATTAATGAGGCAGTAAAAATTGCAAAAAAATATGCAGATGATAGTTCACCTTCTTTTATTAATGGAATACTATCAAAATTTGCTTAAAAAGAGGGCTTATTGCTCTCTTTTTTTTGTTTTTTGCTTGTTTTTATGTTATATTTTAGGTAGTAATATTATCATATTGTTCTTTTTTATCCAAATAAAATATTTAGCTGGAGTTTTTTTGATTTTTTAGATAAAACTTTAAATATTAATAAGTTAATGAGGTGTGATTATGAATTATTCAACAAAGATTGCAAAGATTGAAGAATCAAAAACAATTGCTGTTAGCAGCAAAGCAAATAGATTGATTGCAAAAGGTGAAAATGTAATAAGTTTTGGAGCAGGTGAGCCAGATTTTCCAACACCGGAATTTATTAAAAAAGCAGCAGTAGAAGCAATGGACAAAGGTTATACAGGATATACATCTGTTTCAGGACTACCTAAATTAAAAAAGGCTGCAGTTAAACATTTCGCTTCCAATTATTCCTATAAGTATTCAACTAATGAGGTTATAGTCTGTAATGGTGGCAAACAGGTTTTATATAATGCTCTTTCGGCAATTTCAAATCCAGAAGATGAAATTTTAATTCCCAAACCTTACTGGGTATCTTATACTGAAATCGTTAAATTAGCAGGTGCTAAGCCTGTTTTAATTGAAACAAAAACCGAAAATAAATTTAAATTAAGCGCAGCAGAATTAAAAAATAGTATAACAGCTAATACAAAAGCAATTATTATTAATTCTCCTTCTAATCCTGATGGTCATTTTTATTCGAAGTCAGAAATTAGAGATTTAATTGAAGTGATTATTGACAAGGATATTTTTATTATTAGTGATGAAATTTATGATAAACTGCTCTATGATGGTCAGGAATTTTCTTCAATGATAGAACTGTTTCCTGAATTAAAAGAGAGGATTTTAATTGTTAATGGAATGTCAAAAACATATTCGATGACAGGTTGGAGAGTAGGCTTTGGTTTTGGATCTAAAAAGTGGATAGATAGAATGGCAAAAATACAGAGTCATTCTACCTCTAACGTTAATACTATTGCTCAATATGCAAGCGCCAAAGCTTTAGAAAATAAGGAACTTGAGGAAGTTATCAATGAACGTCGCGAGATTTATCAGGCTAGAAGAGATTTGACTGCTGAGCTGCTTTCAGATATCAAGGGCTTAGAAGCAATCAAACCCGCAGGAGCCTTTTATTTTTTCATTAATATTTCTGAATTAATTTCTAAAAAGATAAATGGTCAAGAAATTAAAGGATCACTTACATTTTCAGATTTATTGTTAGAAGAAAATAAAGTAGCAGTTGTGCCTGGAATAGCATTTGGTATGGATAATTATATTCGTATTTCTTTTGCTTTAAGCGAAGATAAAATTCGAGAAGGTATTAGTCGAATTGCAGATTTTGTCAGAGAATTAGAAGCTTAAGTTAAGACTTAGTTTAAGTTGAGCGATTTAAACTAAAGATATTGTTGTAATAAAGTTTAAAAACTTTTAATAAATAAAAAAAGAGCAGAGAATCCTCTGCTCTTTAACTACTATATTAAGAATATAAAAATGGTGCGAAAGGAGGGATTCGAACCCTCACGGTCGTGAGACCACTAGACCCTGAACCTAGCGCGTCTGCCAGTTCCGCCACTTTCGCACTAACAAATTATATTCTAACTTAAATTAATATTTTTGTCAAGAATCATTTTTAGATATTGCTTTATTTTCAAAATTATTACATTCCAGTTGTATGGATAAAATAATTTAATGTTTAAAAAGATTATTTGTTAAATTAAGAAGGATTTAAGAGGCCTGGCAAAGAATTAAGTATAGAAGCAGGATTTTTTGTTTTGCTTTTTTAAAATAAGAGGAGGTCAATTATGTATGAAATTTTAGAGAAAGAAGTTCTGGCACCAACTATCAAAAAACTAAAGGTTAAAGCACCTTTAATTGCAAAAAAAACTGAGCCGGGTAACTTCATAATATTAAGAGTAGATGAAAAAGGTGAACGAATTCCACTGACTGTAGCTGATTATGAACGTGAAACAGGAATTATTAGTATTATTTTTCAGGAAGTTGGATATTCTACCAAATTATTAGGAAAGATGGATAAAGGAGATTATATTCAGGATATTGTTGGCCCTTTAGGCCATCATATTGAAATGGAAGGATATAATAAGGTGGTATTATTAGGTGGGGGTTCAGGAACTGCTCTTTTATACCCTAAAGTAAGAGGTTTTTATGAGCAGGGAGCTGAAGTAATAAGTATCACAGGCGCAAGAACTAAGAACTTAATTATTTTAGAAGATGAATTAAATGAGTATAGTGATCGAGTATATATTGCCACTGATGATGGCAGCTATGGGCACCATGGTTTTGTAACAGAAATTTTAAAAGATTTACTGGAAGAAGAGGATGATATTGACTTAGTTGTAGCAATTGGTCCGGTACCAATGATGAAAGCTGTAGCAGATATGACTGAAGAGTATGGAATAGAGACTATTGTCAGTTTAAATACAATTATGGTTGATGGAACCGGAATGTGTGGGGCTTGTCGAGTAACTGTTGGGGGAGAAAGAAAGTTCACCTGTGTTGATGGACCTGCCTTTGATGCTCATCAGGTTGACTTTGAAGAATTAATGAATAGATTAAATTTTTATCAAAATGAAGAAGATTTAGTGCATTACAAAGAAGTCGAGGAGGATAATTAATGGCTTTACAAAAGACAAAAACTCCAATGCGGGAACAAGAACCTGAAGAGAGAATTAAGAATTTTGATGAAGTCCCATTTGGTTATAGTGATGAAGAGGCAGTTGTTGAGGCAGAAAGATGTCTGCAGTGTAAGCATCAGCCTTGTGTTGAAGGTTGTCCGGTCCATGTACCTATACCTCAATTTATTCAGGCTATATTAGATGGAGATGTTGTCGAAGCAAACCAGATAATTAAAAGTAAAAATAATTTACCAGCCGTTTGTGGTCGGGTTTGTCCTCAGGAAGAACAGTGTGAAAAAGTTTGTGTCATGGGGATTAAAAATGAGCCAGTTGCAATTGGTCGTTTAGAAAGATATGTAGCAGATTATAATATGGAAAAAGGTACAGATAAGTCATCTGCTGCTGAATTAGAAAAGATGAAAATACCAGAACTGGAAGAAAAAAAAGTTGCAGTAATTGGAGCTGGACCAGCTGGCTTGACTGCAGCAGCTGATCTTGCTAAATATGGGTTTGATGTAACCATTTTTGAAGCACTGCACGATACAGGAGGAGTATTACGTTATGGGATCCCTGAATTTAGACTCCCGAAAGATATAGTAGACAGGGAAGTTGAAGCTATTAAAGATCTTGGAGTAGAAATCAGACTGAATGTTGTAGTCGGAAAAACAATGACAGTTGATGAGCTATTTGAACAGGGATATGAAGCGATGTTTATTGGTGTAGGTGCAGGCCTGCCGAGATTTTTGAATATTCCTGGTGAAAATCTTAATGGCGTTTATTCTGCAAATGAATTTTTAACAAGAGTTAATCTAATGAAGGCATTTAAATACCCGGAATATAAAACACCGGTTGTAGTTGGAGATAAGGTTGCAGTAGTTGGGGCTGGTAATGTGGCTATGGACTCAGCTAGAACTGCAAAAAGACTGGGGGCAGAGGATGTATATATAGTTTATAGAAGAGCTGCGGAACAAATGCCAGCTAGAAGTGAAGAAATACATCATGCTGAAGAAGAAGGAATAGAGTTTAAACTTTTGAACAATCCTGTTGCTATTCATGGTGAAGACGGTCGAGTAAACAAGATGGAATGTTTAAAAATGAAGCTTGGAGAAAAAGATGATTCAGGCAGAAGACGCCCGCTGCCAATTGATGACTCAAACTGGATGCTGGATGTAGACACAGTAATCATAGCAATCGGTCAAAATCCTAATCCACTGCTGACATCAAATACCAAAGATATTGAAACTAAAAGCTGGGGCGGTATTAAAGTAAATGAAGATCAGGAGACCAGTCGTGAAGGAGTTTACGCTGGGGGAGATGTTGTTACTGGTGCTGCAACTGTAATTAAAGCAATGGGTGCTGGTAAAACAGCAGCAGAAAATATTAAGAACGATTTGTTAAATAAATCTAAAAAATAGAGTGGTTGATTTTATGTCAGATTTATACCAAAACAACTTATTTTCAAAAAAAGAAAAAAAGATATATACAGTAGCAGAAATTACAGAGTATCTTCAGGCTTTAATTAAAGAAGATACTCTTCTTTCTGACTTTTGGATTAGTGGTGAAATTTCAAATTTTTACCACCACAGTTCAGGTCATATGTATTTTACCCTCAAAGATAAAAATTCTCAGCTTAAAACTGTTATGTTTAAAGGCTATAATTCTGCGTTGGATTTTGAGCCTGAAGAAGGAATGCAGGTTGAAGCTAGAGGGAATTTAGATATATATGCTCAGCGAGGAGAATATCAATTTTATGCTAGAGAAATGGAAAAGGCCGGTAAGGGTAAATTATATGAAGCCTTTGAAAAATTAAAGGCTAAATTGGATAAAGAAGGTCTTTTTGCTGACAGTAGGAAAAAAGAAATACCACTTCTGGCTAAAAAAATTGGAATTGTAACTTCTCCTACAGGCGCAGCAGTTAGAGATATTCTGTCGGTAATGAAAAGACGCAGCGGTAATTTTTCAGTTTTAATTATACCGGCTCATGTGCAGGGGAATTTAGCAAAAGATGAAATTACTGCAGGGATTGAATATTTAAACAGTCGTGACGATATTGATTTAATAATTATCAGTCGTGGTGGGGGCTCGATTGAAGATCTCTGGCCCTTTAATGAGGAAAAGGTGGCCCGAGCAGTATATAATTCCAGGCTGCCGGTAATTAGTGGAGTTGGCCATGAAACTGACTTTACTATTTCAGATTTTGTAGCTGATTTGAGAGCTCCAACACCTTCGGCTGCAGCTGAGCTTGCTACTGCAAATCGAGAAGAAATTTTAAATAGGCTTGATAATTTAAATCAGCGTCTTTTAAACAGCAGTTCTGCTAAAATTAAAGAATATAAAAATAAGATAAAGAGTCTAGCTGAGAGAAGGATTTTTTCTTCACCTGCAGAAATCTTTCGTACTTACGAGCAGGAGCTAGATCGAATTGAGACAAAGTTAGAACACCAAATAGAAAAAGATTATAATAGCTGGGAAAACAAATACCAATTATTATATCAAAAATTAAATAATTTAAGCCCGCTTAAAACTTTAGATCGTGGTTATTCTATTCTTCAGGATGAAAATGATAAAACTATTAAATCAGTGGATCAAATTGAAAATGGAGATTTACTTAAGGCTCGGTTAAGTGATGGTCTGGCAGAATTAGAAGTAAAAGCTAGTAGAAAAGTTGGTGATATAGATGAGTAAAGATAAAAAAGAAAGTGAATTAAAAAATGAAATTGAAGAAATTGAGACTAAGAATTTAGATTTTGAATCAGCTTTAGAAAAACTTCAAAAAATTGTGGAAGAACTTGAAAAAGGTGGTCTCTCACTTGATCAAACTCTAGCAGAATTTAATCAGGGAATGCAGCTGCTTAAATTTTGTAATCAAAAGTTAGATAAGGCTGAAAAGAAAATTGAGTTAATGCTAAAAGAAAATAATGAGTTTAAAACAGAAGTTCCTTTTGATTCTGAGATTGAGGAGGATTAATTTTGCGGGAAATAAAAAATATTTTAAAAACCAAAGCTGAAGAAGTAGAAACAAATTTAGAAAAATTGATGAATTTAAAAGAGGAGACTGCTCCCCGCTTGACTGAGGCTATGAAATACACCTTACTTTCAGGTGGAAAAAGAATACGCCCAGTTTTATCATTAATGACAGCTGAATTATTAGATGGAAATTATGAGGCTGCTTTAAAAGCTGGTTCTGCTTTAGAGATGATTCATAGTTATTCTTTAATTCATGATGATCTGCCTGCAATGGATGATGATCAACTGAGACGGGGGAAAAAAACTAATCATCTCGTTTTTGGAGAAGCAGAAGCAATTTTAGCTGGGGATGCTCTATTAACTTATGCTTTCGAGGTGTTATCAGAATTAGAGCTTGATCCTGCTGCTAAAATTAAAATAATTGCCAATACTGCTAAATATTCAGGTCAGCAGGGAATGGTAGGGGGGCAGATTTTAGATTTAGAAGGAGAAAATAAAAAATTATCTTTAGCTGAAATGCAGAAAGTACATAAAGCTAAAACAGGTGCTTTAATTAAAGCAGCTGTCTTAAATGGTGTTTACTGTTCAGATTATAGTGAAAAAGAAGAGCAAGCACTGTTAGCCTATGCTGAAAATATAGGTGTCTTATTCCAAATTGTTGATGATCTGCTTGATTTAACCGGTGAAACAGAAAAAATGGGTAAAGTTGTTGGTCGCGATGAAGAATTAAATAAGTCGACTTATCCTAAATTATTAGGTCTTAATGCTGCTCGAGCAGCAGCTCAAGAACATGCTGATCAGGCTAAAACAGAATTAAATATTTTTGGAGATAAAGCAGAAGATTTAAAGGCGCTTGTTGATTATATTTTAAAGAGACAGCATTAATTGAAGGGTATAAACAAATATGTTATAATTAGTTAAAATGCAGATGGTGCAGTATTCTAGTCAGCATACTATCTTTGAAGGCGGGCCTAAAAATCCGTCAACGGGCATATCGATGAAGTTCTTTGTAATGGCTGCTGACGCCCAGTCGGGGGCCGTTGCAGAGAGATAAGGGTTTGGGGCGATCCACAATGGCATGTGGGCGTTGACCCCTTTCCCGCGGAGGCCTGGTCGAGTTATATAATACATAGCAAGGCCAGGTTCACCTGTTTTAACCTCAAGGTTAAACAGTGTAGCCTGCTTTGAAGTGGTACTGGAGACAGTAGCAAAACATAGACGCTTGGATCCAGCTCTATGTTGAACCTGCTGGAAACTTGTACTGCAAAAGAAGCTAGAAGATAGTTTAAATGCTGTAAAGGAAAACTTCTAGACTGTCCTGAGGGATATAATAGGGATTAAAGTGTGTTCTTAGTGGCAATCCAGCTCTGTAACGGGAGACCCTACAGCAGGAATTTAAAGAGAAATCTCCCAGATGGTGACAGATGGGAATTCCTGGGGAAAACCTGCTGGACCTATGACACAGCATTTATCTATTATATTACCATCTGTTATTTTTAAATAGAGGTGAAAATTATTGGATAATTTAAAGAGCAGTATTATTATTGCTATAATGACTTTTTTTATTGCGGTAAGTGTCTCATCAGTTTCGCAGACACAGGTTCGTTTTGTACCTTTACCGATGGCAGTAATAATACTGTTAATTATTATAATTGTAGGAGTTTTATCGGACATGGTTGGTGTGGCAGCAACAGTTGCCCGAACAGAGCCTTTTAATGCTAAGGCAGCTAAAAAAATATTTGGTGCTAAAATTTCTCTTTATCTAGCTAAAAATGGAGATAAAGTAGCGAGCTTAATGTGTGATATTGTTGGAGATATCTGTGGTACTATAAGTGGTGCAATTAGTGCAGTGATTGCTATTGATTTAATAAATTATTATGGATTTTCTAATTTTTGGACTAATTTAATAATTATTGGCCTAGCTTCAGCTCTCACAGTTGGTGGGAAAGCATTTTTCAAACACTACGGCATGAAAAAATCAACAAATATTATATTTTTAGTTGGTAAGTTTATAGCATTTTTTCATCTTATTTATGACAAAATCTATGCTTTTTTAAAAAAGAGGTGGAATTAATGAACAATTATTTATCTGGTATAAATGGAATTGATGATTTAAAACGTTTAAAAGCTTCACAACTTGATGATCTGGCCTCTGAGATTAGGGAGTTTCTATTAGAAAACATTTCTAAAACAGGGGGGCATTTAGCTTCAAATTTAGGGACGGTTGAATTAACAATTGCTCTCCATCATTATTTGAACTCTCCTACAGATAAAATCATTTGGGATGTTGGGCATCAGGCATATACACATAAAATCTTAACCGGTCGCAAAAATTGTTTTGCAAATTTGAGGCAGAAAGATGGGATAAGTGGTTATCCTAAATGTGCAGAATCTCCCCACGATATAATTGGAGCTGGACACAGCAGTACCTCAATTTCGGCTGCAGTAGGACTTTCTTTGGCCCGGGAAAACTTAGATCAAATGGGTGATATTTATGCAGTTATTGGAGACGGTGCTCTAACCGGTGGTATGGCATTTGAAGCTTTAAACCATGCCGGTCATATTGGAGCAGATATCAATGTGATTTTAAATGATAACGAAATGTCAATTTCTAATAATGTAGGCGCTATTTCTAATTATTTATCTACTTTAAGAAATGATCCTACCTTAAAAAAAGTTAAGGAAGATATTGAGTTTTTAATTAATAAAATTCCCAAAATAGGAAAAACAGTTACAAATACTGTAGATAGAGTGAAAAATGCCTTGAAATATAGTTTTATTCAGGGAGTTCTTTTTGAAGAATTTGGTTTTAATTATCTAGGACCAATTAATGGACATAATATTATAGAATTGATGAAACATTTTAAACAGGCAGAAGCAATAGAAGGGCCTGTGCTTTTACATGTTGTAACAAAAAAAGGAAAGGGCTATCCACCGGCTGAAAATAATCCGGATAAATTTCACGGTGTGGGAGCTTTTAACATTAAAGATGGAAGTTCTAAAAAATCTAAATCCAAAGCCAGCTACAGTCAAATTTTTGGTGAAACCTTAAGCAGAATGGCGGCAGCTGATGAAAAAATTGCAGGTATAACAGCAGCAATGCCCTCCGGTACTGGTATGGAGATTTTTGCTAAGGCACATCCCGAGCGTTATTATGATGTTGGGATAGCTGAACAGCATGCTATTACTATGAGTACTGGTCTCGCTAGAGGTGGAATGAAACCAGTTGCGGCAATTTATTCTACTTTTCTGCAGCGGGGTTATGATCAGGTAATCCACGATGCTGCTTTACAAAATATTGATCTAACAATAGCAGTAGATCGGGCAGGAATTGTAGGTAATGATGGCGAAACTCATCAGGGATTGTTTGATTATTCATTTTTACGACCGGTACCCAATTTGGTGATGATGGCAGCTAAGGATGCCGAACAAATGCAGCAGATGCTTTATACTGCTGTAAATTATCAAGGCCCAGCAGTACTCCGTTATCCAAGAGGAGCCGCTGCCGGGGAATATGTTCCTCGTAATGTCAGTGATCTAAAAGAAATAGAGATTGGAAAAGCAGAAGAGTTAATAGAAATTGAGACAGATATGGATTTAACAATTTTAACTGTAGGCTCAACTGTTTTACCAGCACAAAAAGCAGCTGAAGTATTAAATAATAATGGCTATAAAACTGCAGTAGTTGATGCTAGATTTATTAAGCCGTTAGATGAAGAAATCATTATAAAAGCTCTTAAAAATTCTAAAAATATAATTACAGCTGAAGAGCAGGTTCTAGCAGGAGGTTTTTCATCTGCAGTATTAGAGCTGGCTGCAGATCGAGGAGTTGCTATCAATAAGATTAAAAGAATTGGTATTGGGGATGAATTTGTTACTCATGGCGGTATGGATCAGATGAAAAAAGAATATCAGCTTGATGCCAGGGGTATTTTAGAAAATGCACTTTCTTTGCTTTCAAAAGCAGAGGAGGTTAATGAATTATGGCCAGAAAAAAAAGATTAGATATTGTAGTAACTGAGAGATCTATGTTTAAAAGTCGTTCTCGAGCCAAAAGAGCAATCATGGCTGGTTTAGTTTTTGTCAATGGCCAAAGAGAAGATAAAGCTGGAACTCAAATTGATCCAGAAGCAGAGATTGAATTTAGAGGAGATAAAAATCCTTATGTCAGCCGGGGAGGCTTTAAACTTGAGAAAGCTATAAAAGTATTTGATATTAATCCTTCGGGAAAAGAAGTAATAGATATTGGAGCCTCGACAGGTGGTTTTACGGACTGCCTGCTCCAGTATGGAGCTGAAAAAGTATATGCTATAGATGTTGGTTATGGTCAGCTTGCCTGGAAATTAAGGCAGGACGAGCGAGTTGAGGTTCTAGAGCGCTGTAATTTTCGTCATTTAGAAAAAAATGAATTAAATGTAGAAGTACCTTTAATTGTAACAGATGTTTCTTTTATTTCTTTGCGATTAATAGTACCGGGTGTGAAAAAGTTTTTAGAGAAAAATGGTGATTTTATAGCTTTAATTAAACCACAATTTGAAGCTGGAAGAGAAAGAGTCGGTAAAAATGGTGTAATTAAAGATCCTGCTGTACATCAGGATGTACTAAATAGTTTAAGTGATTTTTTCCTGAAAGAAGGGTTGGAGCTATTAGCACTTGATTATTCTCCAATAACAGGTGCTTCAAGTAAAAATATAGAGTTTTTAATACATTTAAAATATACAGATCAAAAAGTAGGTTTAAAAAAAGACCAATGGGAAAATAAGATTACTGAAGTTTTAGAATCTGCTCATTCAGAGTTGGGGGGATAAAGATGGATAAAGCTGCTTTAATAGTAAATTTAGATAAAAAGGAAGCTTTTACTGTAGCTGAAAGAGCTATCGAATGGTTTGAAGCAAGAGACAAAGAATATTTAATAGAAAAACAGGCTGCTTTTCAACTTTCTAAAAGTGAAAGAGGAGCAGATTATCAAAAAATAAAAAATGATGCTGATTATATAATTATAATAGGTGGTGATGGAACTTTCTTACATAGTTCTCATCATTTTATTGGCAGTGATATCCCTCTCTTAGGTATCAATGTTGGTCATCTGGGCTTTTTAACTGATGTTGAAACTGAAGAATTAACAAAAGCCTTAGAAATGATTGATAGTAACAATTATAATATAGAAAAAAGAATGATGCTGCAGGTTTCTCATTATCGAAATAATGAGAAAATAACTAGTAATTATGCTTTAAATGATTATGTAATTAATCGCTCTCCAGACACTCATATGCTTAAAATTAAATTATTTATAAATAAGGAACTGGTAAATAATTTTAGAGGTGATGGCCTTATTATTTCCACTCCAACTGGTTCAACCGCATATTCCTTATCTGCCGGGGGACCAATAATTAATCCTCATCAGATTCAGGCTATTTTAATAACACCTATTTGTCCTCATAATCTCCATTTGAGGCCGATGGTTATTTCAGATCAAGAGAATATTAGAATTAAAGTCGACAGTGATGGTCGCTCTGTTAAAGGCTGTGCTGATGGCAGACAGCAAAATGAAATTGTTCCCGGAGATGAAATCTATATAAGTGGTGCTGATAAAGAGTTATCAATAATTAAATTACCAGATAGGACCTTTTATACTATTGTCAAAGAAAAAATGAATCTTGCCTAACTACAGGGGGAAAACTTATGCTCAGTGATTTACAGGTCAAAAATTTTGCGCTGATAAATAAGGTTAATATAAATTTTAAAAAAGGTTTAAATATTTTAAGTGGAGAAACTGGTGCAGGAAAATCAATAATTATTGGTGCTTTAGATTTATTATTGGGAGCCCGTGCTAATACTGATGTAATTCGAAGCGGTAAAAAAGCTGCCTATATATCTGCTTTTTTTCAACCTGATGAGCTTAAAATAATTAATAATATTTTAAAAGAAGCTGGGATTGAGGAAGAAGAAAATGGAATTTTAATTGCGCGTGAAATTCGAGAAAACGGACGCAATCGGACTTTAATTAATGGTCAGCTTTCTACTTTGAAAATTGTTAAAAAAATTAGCCGTTATTTAATTGATATCCATGGTCAGCATGAACATCAACTTCTTTTAGATCAGAGTTCACATTTAATGATTTTAGATGCTTTTATAGGTCAAGAAATTAAGCCCCTAAAAACAGAGATAAAAGATCTTTATCAAAAATTAACTGTTATTAGAAATGAGTTATCAGAAATAGAAATTGATGATTCTCAAAGAGCTAGAGAATTAGATATTATTAATTTTCAAATCGATGAGATAGAAGAAGCTGCTCTTAAAGAAGGAGAGTACGAAGAATTAAAAGAAGAATATGAGACACTATCACATGGTGAAGAAATTTATAAAGTTGTGTCAGAACTTATGAATACTCTCAGTGGTGATGATTACAAGGAAAAAGGAATAATGGAACGCTTAGCAGTTTTAAAAAATAAATTTTTAGAGATTGAAGAGTATAATAATAAATTAAAAGAATTAAATAAAAAGTTTACTGATATCTATTTCAGTTTAGAAGAATTTATTTTTGATCTAGGTGATTTTGAAAGCTCCTTTGATTATGATGAAGAACAAATTGCTATTATCAGTGATAGGCTTGATTTAATTAATACTCTGCTCAAAAAGTATGGAGAAGATGTAGAAGATGTTCTTAACTATTTGGAGGAATTATATCAAAAAAGAGATAAATTAGAAAATATTGAAGAAAAAATTGCCTCTTTAAAGCAAAAAAACGAAAAATTAAAAGCTGAATTAACACAAAAATCAGAAGAATTGTCGAGACTCAGGAAAAAATATGCTAAAAAACTTGAAGTCAATTTAAAAGAAGAGCTTAAAGATTTAGCAATGGAAGATGTCAGGTTTAAAGTTGATTTTGATAAAAAAGATATTTCAGCTGATGGAACTGACCGGATAGAATTTTTGATTTCTCCGAATAGAGGTGAAGATTTAAAATCTCTAGCAAAAATAGCTTCTGGGGGGGAGTTATCAAGGATAATGCTTTCTTTAAAAACAATTACGGCAGCTATTGATCAGGTAGATACTTTAATTTTTGATGAAGTTGATAGCGGGGTTGGTGGTAAAACAGCAGCCAAAATGGCAGCAAAATTAAGTCAAATTGCTGCTGAGAGGCAGATTGTTTGTATTACCCACCTGCCACAACTGGCAAGTGCAGCCAATCATCACTTTTTAATAAAAAAAGTAAAGGGGGAAAATAGAACCTTTACTAAGATTAATGCTCTAAATAAAGAAGAGAGAGTTGAAGAAATTGCTAGAATGATTGGTGGAGCTACAATTACTGATAAAACTTTGGCTCATGCTGAGGAGATGGTTATGCTGGCCAAAAATTAATCAAATTTCTATCTTAACTTTGGGAATCAAATTCACATATATTAAATGATGAATTTTTTAATTAACTTAGGGGGAATAAATGTGAGTGACTCTGTTGATATTTTATTGGTTGATGATAACGAAGAATTTTGTCAGCTTTTAGCTGAGTTTTTCGAAATAAATAACGGTTTTAATGTAGTCGAAGTTTTAAATAATGGATTGCAGGTAGTAGAGTATCTAGAAGAAAATGATCAGCCTGATTTATTAATTCTAGATATAATTATGCCTCATCTTGATGGAATAGGTGTTTTAGAAGAATTAAATTCTAGGAATTTAATACAGGACATGAAAATTATTGCTTTAACTGCACTAGGTCATGATAAAATAATGAAGAATATTTTTGAATTGGGAGCTCATTATTATATTATGAAGCCTTTTGATTTAGATAAATTAGTAGATAGAATAAATTTATTAATGAATTCGGAATCTGAAGAGCCCAGTCAAGATATATATTTAAAAAATATAAAAATGGAAACTGAAGAAGAAAATTTTACTCCTTATATAACAGATATAATCCATGAATTAGGAGTGCCAGCTCATATAAAAGGTTACCGTTATATACGTCATGCAGTGGAACTTGTAATTAAAGATATGGATTTATTAGGAGCTGTAACTAAGGAATTGTACCCTCAAGTTTCAGAAAAATTTGATTCAACTCCAAGTCGGGTTGAAAGAGCAATCAGACATGCAATTGATGTAGCTTGGAAGCGGGGAAATCAGAAAGCTTTAAAAAAATATTTTAAAAATAATTTAAATGATAATTCCAAGCCAACTAATTCGCAATTTATTGCCAGAATAGCAGATGAAATAATGGTAGAATTAAAAGTTTCATAAATGGAGGCTTATAATGGAAATTAAGAAAGAAAAGAAGATTACAGGTAAAACAATATATAATGGAAATATTTTAAGACTTTTTAGGGATGAAGTTGAATTCCCTAATCAGCATAAATCTGCCAGAGAAGTAGTTGAACACAGCGGTGGAGTTTCAGTGCTTGCAGAAAATGAAGCAGGAAATATTCTTTTAATTAAACAATATAGATATCCAGTTGATGAAATTATTTATGAAATTCCTGCTGGTAAATTAGAAATTGGTGAAAAAATAGAGGAATGTGCCAGTAGAGAATTGAGAGAAGAAACTGGATACAGTGCTAAAAAATTTAGTAAATTATTTGAGTTTTATCCTACTCCTGGTTACAGTACAGAAAAAATATATATTTATCAAGCAGAAAATTTAGAATTTGTAGGTAGAGATTTAGAAGAAGGAGAATATATAGAAGTTGTACCAAAAAGCAAAGCAGAATTAAAAGAACTATTTAAAGCTGGTAAAATTAAAGACAGCAAAACATTAATTGCAGTGATGTATTATCTTGGTGATTTTTAATGTTAAAAAAGTTTTTTGCAGACTTACATATTCATATTGGAGGAGGCGGTGATGGTAGTCCTGTTAAAATTACTGCTTCTCGAAAATTAAATTTCCCAAATATTTTAAAGGAAGC
This sequence comes from Halanaerobium saccharolyticum subsp. saccharolyticum DSM 6643, assembly GCF_000350165.1. NCBI lineage: Bacteria > Bacillati > Bacillota > Clostridia > Halanaerobiales > Halanaerobiaceae > Halanaerobium > Halanaerobium saccharolyticum. The sequence continues at coordinate 190,677 of NZ_CAUI01000015.1, read as the reverse complement.
AGCCTTCAAAAAAGGTCTGGATATCATTGGAATAATTGATTGTGCTTCGCCTGTAGTTTTAAAAGATATAGATAAAATGTTAGCTGAGGGGAAGATGAGAGAGTTAGATGAAGGTGGAATACTTTATTCTGATCAGCTCTTAATTTTACCCGGAGCAGAAATAGAAAGTAGAGAAAAAAATGGAGGCCAGGTTCATTATTTGTCTTTCTTTCCGAAAATAAGGCAAATCAAAGAATTTAGTACTACTATGGATAATTACATTACTAATATAACTTTAAGCTCACAGGCTGCAAGTTTAACTGGTAAAGAATTACTAAAAATTGTAGATTATCATGGTGGGATAATGATCCCAGCTCATATTTTTACTCCTCATAAAAGTTTTTATGGGCGAGCCTTTAAAACTTATTCAGAAATATTTTCTCCTGCAGAATGGGAGATGATTCCGGCAATAGAATTAGGGTTGAGTGCAGATACAAACATGGCAGATTTAATGCCTGAATTAAGTGATAAGACATTTTTAAGTAATTCTGATGCTCATTCATTACCTAAAATTGCTAGAGAATATAATATCATGGAATTAGAAGGGTTAAATTTTAATTCAGTTTTTAAAGCTTTAAAAAGAAAATCAGGTAGGATTAAAAAAAATTATGGCTTAAATCCTGAATTGGGTAAATATCACCGTTCACACTGTGAAAATTGTGATAGTACTTTTGAAGTTGAAAAAGCAGTGCTTAAATGTCCTAAATGCGGCTCAGATAAAGTAATAGTTGGCGTTAAAGACAGGATTTTAGAAATTGCAGAAAACAAAGCTCCTGAGCATCCAGTCCACAGGCCGGAATATATTTATCAGGTACCATTACTTGATATTCCAGGGATTGGCAAAAAGACAGCTGCTAAATTATTTAAAAATTGTGGTACAGAAATGGATATAATTCATAATTTAACTGCGGCAGAATTAGAAAAATGTATGAGCAGTAGAATTTTAAAAAAAATAAAAAAAGCCCGTCAGCAGGACTTTAGTTTTCAAGCTGGTGGTGGCGGTACTTATGGTAAGGTGATTTTCTAAAATATTTTTTAAATAAATAGAGAAAGAAGGTTAATAATGGCAGATTCTATATTAAATAAATATGCAGAACTTCTAGTTAATTATTCTCTAGAAATAAAAAAAGATGATCAAGTTTTAATTCAAGGAGAAGATGTAAGTAAAGATTTAATTAAGGAAATATATAAAGAAGTATTAAAAAATGGAGGACATCCACTGGTAATCACTAAATTTGATGAACAGGAAGAATTATTCTATAAATATGCTTCTGAGGATCAGTTAAATTATAGTGCACCATTTACTAAATATCTAATGGAAAATGTTGATGCCTCTCTAAAAATATTGGGACATAATAACACTAAAAATTTGGCTGGTGTTGACCCCGAAAAGATTAAAAAACGCTCTATTGCCCAAAAAGAAATTAGCGAGATTTTAATGAATAGAGCAGCAGAAGGTAGTTTAAACTGGAATATATGTCAGTTTCCTACCCATGCCGATGCTCAGGAAGCAGGTATGTCACTTAGTGATTACAAAGAATTTGTTTATCAGGCCTGTCATTTAAATAAAGAAGACCCAGTAGCTTACTGGGAGAACTTTGGTGAAGAATTAGAAAGAATAGCAGCAATTTTGAATAAAAAAGATGAGCTGCATTTTATATCTGAAGACACAGATTTAAAAGTCAAGGTTGGTGGCAGAACCTGGGTTGCTGATAAAGGTAAAGAAAATTATCCAGGTGGTGAAGTTTTTACTGGTCCGATTGAAGATAGTGTGGAAGGTAAAATTAGATTTTCTTTCCCTGGAATTTATAGTGGAAAAGAAATTGAGGATATTAGATTAGAATTTGAAAATGGTAAAGTAGTTAATGCTTCTGCAGCTAAAGGAGAAGAACTTCTTCATTCACTTTTAGATACAGATGAAGGCTCTCGCTATGTTGGAGAAGTTGCAGTTGGCTGTAATAAAGGAATTACAGAATTCACTCGGAATATGTTATTTGATGAAAAAATAGGAGGAACCATTCATTTAGCCTTAGGCCGCAGTTATCCTGAAACAGGTGGCAAAAATATTTCAACTATTCATTGGGATATGCTCTGTGATATGAAAAATGGTGGAGAAATTTATGCTGATGATCAATTGATCTATCGTGATGGTGAATTTATAATTTAGTTTCGTTTTGAATAATTATTTCTAAGCAGAGCAAAAATTCAATCCAAAACAACTTTTAAGAAAGACTAAAATTTCTAATAAAAACACTTATGGAGGTTTTAAATTATGATTAGAGATATTAAAAATAATGCTAAAATTATTGCTGAACAGCTTGATTATACGCCAGAGGTGGGACTTATCTTGGGTTCTGGACTCGGGGTAATGGCTGAAGAAATTGAAAATCCAGTTCATATAGAATATAGTGAACTTAAAAACTTCCCGATTTCTACAGTTGAAGGTCATGCTGGTAGATTTGTAATTGGTGAACTAGAGGGCAAAAAGGTTATAGCAATGCAGGGTAGAACTCACTATTATGAAGGCTATTCTATGCAGGAACTTGTTATGCCGGTTAGAATAATGAAAGAAGTAGGAATTGAAAAATTAATTTTAACAAATGCAGCGGGTGGAGTTAACGAAGAGTTCAGTGCCGGTGAATTTATGATTATTTCTGATCATATTAATTTAATGGGAGATAATCCTTTAATTGGTGAAAATTTAGCTGAATTTGGTCCCCGTTTCCCAGATATGTCAGAAGCATATAATAAAGAATTAATTGAAGTAGTTGAAGATGTGGCTAGAAAAAATGGTATTCTGACTAGAAAAGGCATTTATGCAGCTGAATCAGGTCCAAGTTATGAAACACCTGCTGAAATTAAATATTTAAGAACAATAGGTGCTGATGCTGTTGGAATGTCTACAGTACCTGAAGTAATTGCAGCAAATCATATGGGCTTAGGTATTATTGGAGTTTCCTGTATTACAAATATGGCAGCAGGAATCTTACCACAGCCTCTTAATCACAATGAAGTTGTAGAAATTGCTGAAAAAGTTAGACCTGATTTTATTAAATTAATGCGAGGTATTATTAAAAATATCTAGTTGGAGGGTTTAAGATGCGTGCATATGATATTATATATAAAAAAAGAGAAGGTCAAAAATTAAACAAAGAAGAATTAGAGTTTTTAATTAAAGGTTATGTTAATGGAGAAATTCCTGATTATCAAATTTCAGCCTGGGCAATGGCAGTATTTTTCCAGGGGATGGATGCAGCAGAAACTGCAAAGCTGACTATGCTGATGGCTGAATCAGGTGATATGATTGATTTAAGCCCTATTCAGGGAGTTAAGGTTGATAAACACAGCACTGGTGGGGTTGGAGATACTACTACTTTAATTTTAGCGCCATTAGTTGCTTCAGCTGGAATTCCAGTTGCTAAGATGTCTGGGCGAGGTCTTGGACATACTGGAGGTACAATAGATAAACTAGAATCGATACCTAATTTTAATACATCGTTAAGCAGAGATAAATTTTTCGATAATGTAAATCAGCACGGAGTTGCAGTCGTTGGTCAGACTGGCAATTTAACTCCTGCAGATAAAAAGCTATATGCTTTGAGGGATGTAACAGCAACAGTCGAATCTATTCCTCTAATTGCCAGCAGTATTATGAGTAAAAAACTAGCTGGTGGAGCTGATGCCATTGTGCTTGATGTTAAAACAGGTAATGGTGCTTTTATGAAAGAATTTGATGATGCAAAAAAATTAGCAGAGGCGATGGTTGCTATTGGTAAAAAAGTTGGTAGAGATACAGCAGCTTATATTACTGATATGAATCAACCTTTGGGTAATGCAGTCGGCAATGCGCTTGAAGTTAAAGAAGCTATTAAAACACTTAGGGGAGAAGGACCTGAAGATTTGACTGAACTTTGTATAGAACTTGGTTCAGCTATGCTTCAACTTTCAGGTAAAATAAAAGATTTAGAAGAGGGCAGAAATATTTTAAAAGAAAATTTAAAAAATGGAAAGGCTTTAGCCAAATTTTCTGAGATGATTAGGGCTCAGGGAGGAAATGCTGAAGTAGTTGATGATTTATCATTACTGCCAACTGCAGCTGATACAGTTGAAGTAAAAGCAGAAAAAGATGGTTATATTTCTGAAATAAAAGCATTGGATGTAGGTCTAGCTGCAATGATTTTAGGTGCTGGCAGAGAAAATAAAGAATCTGAAATTGACCTCGCTGTTGGCTTAGAACTGAAAAAGAAAACAGCTGATCCAGTCAGTAAAGGTGAGCCTTTAGCAGTGCTCCATTACAATGACAGTAAAAACCTTAAAGATGCAAAAAAGAAACTGTTAGAAGCTTTTACAATTACTGACGAAAAGAAAAAGAAAAATGAATTAATATATGAAATAATTAAATAAGAAAATTTTTGAGGTGAGGTTATGACAATTTTTAATGGTGAGCGTCTGGAAACAGAATTATTTCAACTAGATCGAGAAAGAATGGCAGATGGTTGGTATTCAGATGTTTATTTTAGAAATATAGCGCGTATTTTAACTAAATTATCTGAAGAAGATTATAAGTTTCAGGGCCAGGATATCGGTAATATAGAAGTTGAGATGCAGATTTTTCCAAGGCGCCAGCCATTTTGTATTTTAGGTGGTATAGATGAGGCACTTTCTATTTTAAAAACTGCTGTCGGCTATAAAGATCAAGATGGCAATTTTGTTAATACTTCTTCCAGTCTAGAAATTGAAGCTTGTCATGATGGAGAAAAAGCATATTATAAAGGTAATCCTCATAATGTTGATCCGGTAATAAAAATTAGGGGACGTTATCGAGATTTTTCAATACTTGAAACTCCAATCTTAGGATCTTTAACTGAGGCTTCTAGAATTGCTACTAATGTTTATCAGGTTATGGTAGCTGCAAGAGGAAAAGATATTTTATTTTTTCCAGCTAGATTTACTCATTATAAATCCCAAGCAATGCATGGGTATGCCTATTCTTTAGGAGTAAATGCCTATAATAATGAATATGGCACTAATACTCAACGCTATATTTCAACTGATGAACAGGGAGCCTGGTGGGGTGGAAAAGGTGGCGGAACTATCAGTCATTCTTATGTAGCTTCATTTTTAGGAGATACTGCTGAATCAATGCTGCAGTTTTGCCGTTTGATGCCGCTTGATGTAAATAGAATTGCTCTGGTAGATTTTGATAATGATTGTGTTAAAACAAGTCTTAACGTTTTAAAAACAATGTTTGATAAATATATTGAGCTCTTAAGTTCTGGTCAGGAAAAAGAGGCTAAAAAATATAAGTTATTTGGAGTTAGACCTGACAACTCTTCTGATTTAAGAGATGAAAGTGTTGAGCCGCTTGGCAAAAAAGAACTTGATAATGGTGTTAATGCTAGATTAATATTTAATATGCGCAAAGCACTTGATAATGCTTATAAAGATTGGGATTTAAGACCAGAAAATTTTGAGCTTGCAAAAAAATTCTGTCAGGATGTAAAAATCATCGCAACTGGTGGTTTTAATCCTGAAAAAATTGATCGTTTTGAATCATCCCAGGTACCTGTTGATATTTACGGTGTGGGCAGTTGGCTTTTATCTAATTGTTCCTGTGCTGGGACTAAGAATGATTTTACTGGAGATGTTGTTAGGGTTAAAGTTGATGGAGAATGGATTGATCTGGCTAAGGTTGGTCGTTCAGCTGCTGATAATCCTAAATTAAAAGAAATAGATTTAAGTGAGATAAGTTAGAGGAACTGATTTAAGATAGTTTAATTAATTTTATAATTCAGGCTGTCTCTATTGAGGCAGTCTTTTAAAGTGGTGAATAGCATATGAAAAACAAAAATAATTTATTAGAAAAGCTTTTAGATTCAATGGCAGAAGAATACTATAGCTATAATAACAAAATCATTAAAGTTAATAATTTAAAAGAAGTTAAATTCAAAAAAGTAGCTGCTAATGTTGATGAGTCAGATTATAGATTTTATAAAAAAAATCAATATTTAATTGATCAGGATAATATTTATTTTAATAAAGAAAGTGTTAATTTGTTAAAATACAAAATCCAATTTCTTGGAAAAATAAAATCTGGAGATCATAATGTTCCCTATATTGATAATCAAAAATATAAAAGTTTGAGCATTGACTTGGATAAAGGACTTGATCTCTTAAAAAAATATAGACAAAACAATCATAATCAGGCATCCTTTTTGCATTATAAATCTAATTTGTTGAATGAACTTCCTCCAGAAAGAAGAGAACTTCTTTTAGATCTAGCCGCAGAAGCGGCAAAATTGGGATATAATCTTTATTTAGTCGGAGGCCAGGTTAGAGATTTATTAATTGATCTGCCCTTAAATAAGGATTTAGACATTTTATTAGATGGAGATTTAAAGAAATTTTTTGATCATCTGGCCCAAAAATATGATTATGAATATGATTATAATAATAAATTTTCTACAGGTTTTTTACACAACAAGTATGGCTATTCAATTGATATTGCCAGCTGTAGAGAGGAAAAATATCACTTTCCGGGAGCTTTACCTCTTGTTGAAAAAGCTGATCTTTTTTCCGATTTATTCAGAAGAGACTTTACAATCAATACTTTAGTTATTGATTTACACCCTGATCGAAAAGGAATACTTTATGATTTTTTTGGTGGTCTAAATGATCTAAAAAATAGAATTCTTAAAGTTCTCCATAATTATAGTTTTAGAGATGATCCTTTAAGAATTTTAAGGGGTATTCGTTTTCAAACTTTAAAAGAGTTTAGGTTAAGTGCGGAAACAGTTGAATTGAGCCGCAAATCACTTAAAAATTATGACTATCATAAGCTTGCTATAGAAAGGGTTTTTACTGAGCTTTCGTATTTATTTAAGGCACATAAAGATATTTCGCAATTTTCTTCTATTTTATTAAATCAGATTCCTGTTTTAAAATTAGTTAAAGATGATTTTAAATTTAATCCAAATCGAGATGCTGACTTTTTAAAAGGGGAAAAACTTTTAGCCATCAGTAGAGAAAAGGAGATTGATGTTAATCATTTTCTTGTAAGATTAATAAATTTGTTTTATAATAGTGAAGAAAGCTTAATAAATTTATGGCCATTATCCACTATAGAAAAAAAGACTTTTATTAAAAAAAGATGGGAGGATATTTCTACCTCGATTTTAGAGATTAAGGATCCAGCTTTAAGATACAGAAATCTGGAATCTTATCAGGTAGAAGAACTGCTGTTTTTTATAATTAATAATTTTGAACAGGATTATGTAGAGGAAATTTTTGAACATTTACGTTTAAGAAAAGAACTGAAAATCCCTGTTTCAGGACATGATTTATTAGAACTTGGTCTAAAGCAGGGACCAGAAATAAAAGAATATTTATTGGAAATTAGAGATCAAATTTTAAGAAAAAATATATCTAATCGGCAAGAGGCATTAGAATATTTAAGAAAAATTATTTAGTTTATTTGTCTTTGATAAGAGGTGAAATAATGAATACAATATACGAATTATTATTACTAATACCAGTACTGTTATTTTCTTTATCACTACATGAATTTATGCATGGCTATGTTTCATATAGATTAGGAGATCCAACCCCTAAATCTCAGGGTAGGTTAACCTTAAATCCCCTTGCTCATTTGGATTTGATGGGCAGTTTAGTCTTGGTTTTAACCAGACGTTTTGGTTGGGCAAAACCGGTACCGATTAATCCGAACTATTATAATAACCCGCGGCAGGGAATGATGTTGGTTAGTCTTGCAGGGCCTGGCGCTAATTTTTTTCTAGCCGCCTTATTTGCACTTATAGCAAGGGTAATAGTCTTTTTTAGTTCTTCAACTTTATATCAGCTGCAGATGGCTGGTTATGGCAGTTTAGTTCAGACCATCTTTGTTTTCTTTCAGCTGGCAGTTATTATTAATTTAAGTTTAGGTTTTTTCAATCTTTTACCTGTTCCACCATTAGATGGATCTAAGATATTAATGGGGGTATTACCACCTAAATTTGATAAATATATCCGTAAACTTGAAGGGCCTTACGGGATGATTTTATTATTATTACTGGCCTATACGGGTATTTTATGGAGTATTATCGGACCCCTGGTAAACACTGTGTATGGCCTATTACTATAGGAGGAAGAGGTTGAGTTATGGACTATAAACTTGTGCTTGATGATTTTGAAGGACCACTGGAACTTCTATATAAGCTGGTTAAAAAAAATGAAATTAATATTTCAGAGCTTTCACTTGCCAGAATTACCGATCAGTATCTTAATTATCTTGATCAAATGAGGGAATTTGATATTGATCTGGCTAGTGAATTTTTAATTATTGCAGCTGAGCTAATTGAAATAAAAATAAAAGCACTGCTGCCTGCTGAAGCTGAAGCTGAAGAAACAGAAAGTGAGCATGAATTAATTACTCGCTTAAGAGAATATGAATTATTTAAAAATATTGCTGAACTATTAAAAGAATGGGAAGCAGAAGCCGGCAGCCGTTATCAAGCTCAGGTTGATTTAGAAGAATTAATGCCAGAGATGCTTCAGGTTGACTTAGAAATTTCTGCTTCTGAACTTCATGAGATGGTAGTTAAGGCCATTACTGCTGAAAAAGAAGAGGAAACAGAAGTGCTTCAAAACCCGAAACTGGAATATCTCAAAGAAGAAAAATTTAATATTGGTAATAAAATTAGAGATATTTTAAAAGATATCAGACAGGTTAATCAAGAAATATCATTTTTCAAGTTGATTAAAGAAGAAAATAACCAACTAGAAATAGTAGTAAGTTTATTAGCTTTATTAGAGTTAATGAAAAGAAAAAGAATTAAGGTAGTCCAGGATAATAATTTTTCAGATATCAGAATCAGTATGCAAAGGTGATCAAAGTTAAAGTCTGCTAGCAAACCTTGTGGGCTTGCCCCGAGGAGGGTCAATTAATGAGCGAGGATAATATAAGTTATCTAAGTAATAAAAGAAGAGAAAAAGAAAAGCAAATTCTTGATAATTTGGGGTTTGAAGATTTAAAGCCAAAAGATATTGCCTTAGTTGAGGCACTTATTTTTAGCAGCAAAAAGAGACTGCCCCACAAAGTTATTAAAGAAATAACTTCTTTTTCTGAAGAAAAATTAGAAAGAATTATTATTTATTTAGAACAAAAATATCAGAGCATTGAATTTGGCATCCAGTTAAAAGAATATAATAACAGCTATTTATTCCAGACAAAAAAAGAATTTGCTGCTGAAATTGAGCAGTTATTTGACATCACAAAAGTTTCTTCTCTTTCCACTGCCTCTATGGAAACACTGGCTATTATTGCTTATAGACAGCCTGTTACCCGCTCAGAAATAGAAGCAATTAGAGGAGTTAGTGTCGAGAGAACTCTCAAAACTTTAAGTAAATATGAACTGATAGAAGAAGTGGGCAGAAAAGAAACTATTGGTAATCCAATTATTTATGGAACTACAGGTCAGTTTTTGGAATATCTAGATATTGAAGACTTAAATGAATTACCGGAGATTGAAAGAGTAGAAAAATTATTTGCTGAAGAAATTGAGGAAGCTGCAGAAAAAGCTGCAGCGGAAGAAATACAACCAGAGAAAAAAGAAGATACAAGTCAAGATGATTGATTAATAAAATCTAAGCATATTAAAATATTATTATAATTTTGGGGTGAAATAATGGAGAGACTGCAGAAAGTTATGGCCCATGCAGGGGTTGCTTCTCGCAGAAAATCAGAAGAAATTATAGCAGAGGGAAGAGTTAAGGTTAATGGAGAAATTGTTACAGAAATGGGATTTAAAGTAGACCCAGAGCAGGACGAAATTGTTGTTGATGGTGAGCTTATTAGTGAAGAAAAGAAAAGGTATATTTTATTAAATAAACCTGAAGGCTATATTACAACTGTTTCTGATCCAGAAGGTCGGCCAACAGTAATGGATTTAATACCAGATTTAAAACAGAGATTATATCCGGCTGGTAGACTTGACTATGATAGTTCAGGTCTCTTAATTATGACTAACGATGGTGATTTAACCTATAAGTTGACTCATCCAAAAAAAGAAGTTGATAAAAAATATAGAGTTTTGGCAGATGGTGAATTAAGCCGAGAAGATTTTGAAAAATTTGAAGCGGGTATGGTTATTGATGGTCAAAAAACAGCTCCAGCTGAAATATCTAATGTTAACTACAGAGATTACCAGACAGAATTTGATGTGGTTATTCATGAAGGTAGAAATAGACAGGTTAGAAGAATGTGTAAAATAGCCGGTTTCCCAGTAGCTTCACTTAAGAGAATAGCCTTTGCATTTTTGACACTTGAAGGAGTTAAAGAAGGAGATTTTAGATATTTAAGTGATCAAGAAGTAAATAAATTAAAAAATATAAGTTAATTTAAGTGATAAAGAAGGAAAAATACCTTTAATCAAGAAATAAATAATTAGCTGTTTAAATATTCTCAAGGTTATTTACATAACCTTTAAGATTCTCCACCTATTTTAGAAAAAAATATTAATATTATTTTAAGGGGGAGTTAAACTATTTATGGAAGAATTAAAGGTATCATCAAAATCAGATCCAAAAGCTGTTGCCGGTGCTTTAGCAGCAGTTGTTAGAGAAGAAAAAAAAGTAGAACTACAGGCAGTTGGGGCTGGGGCAGTTAATCAAACTATCAAAGCAATTGCAATTTCAAGGGGCTATGTGGCTCCAAACGGAATGGATTTAATAATGATTCCTGCATTTACTGAAATTGAAATCGATGGAGAAGAACGAACAGCTATAAAATTTTTAGTAGAGCCGAGATAAATCACGAGCTTTTAAAACCTATCCGTGAGGGTAGGTTTTTAACTGTAAATCAGTCTAAAGTGTGAGGTTGGTGGTTAATATTTTTTTAAAAAAAATTAGGTTGAAAGGTTTTAAATCTTTTGCCAATAAAACAGATATAGAAATTGAAGAAAATATTACTGCTGTAGTAGGTCCAAATGGCAGTGGTAAGAGCAATATTGTTGATGCTATTCGTTGGGTTTTAGGTGAACAGAGTGCCAAAAATCTTCGCGGCAGCAGAATGTCAGATATTATATTTTCTGGAAGTGAAGAATTAAATTCCAAAAATAAGGCCAGTGTAACTTTGTTTTTTGATAATTCAAATGGGGATTTGCCGGTTGAAGGCAAGGAATTAACTTTAGGGCGCCAGGTAGAGGATGATGGACGCAGTGACTATTTAATTAATGGTGCTTCCTGCCGTCTAAAAGATATTGAGATGCTTTTAATGGACAGTGGTCTTGGAAGTGATGGTTATTCAATAGTTGGTCAGGGAAGAATTGACTCTATAATTAAATCTAAGCCGGATAAGATGCGACTCTTTTTTGAAGAGGCTGCCGGGATTATGAAACATAAATCTCGTAAAGAAGAGGCAGAAAAAAGGCTGGAAAATACAAACACTGATTTAAATCGAATTCATGATATAGTAGATGAATTAGAAAAAAGACATGACCCCTTAGAAAAAGCAGCAGAAAAAGCAAAAAAATATAAGGGATACAAAGATGAACTTTCAGATTTAGAAATTAGTTTGTTAAATAAGCAGTGGAAAGAACATTCAAAAGAATTTGAAAAGATTAGTCAAAAAAGAGAAACTTCTCAGAAAAAATTAACTGAAAAAGAAAGCAGATATAATGCTTTATCATATAAACTTGATAATTCTAAAGATAAATTGAAAGACTTAAAAAATGAAAAAGAAGAAGTTAGTAATGAGTATTTTCAGAATCAAAATAAAGTAAATGAGATTAATAATAATTTAAATGTAATGGAAGAAAGAAAAAACAATTACATAGAAAATAAAGAAAATTTAAAGCATAAAATTACTAAACTAAAAAAAGAGCGTAAACTGCAGGAAAAAGAAGTTAAAAAAGCTAAAGAAAATTTTGAAATCATTAACTCTGATCAAGAAAATGTAAAAAAAGAAATTAATAATTTAAAAAATAAAATAAATAGCAGTAGAGAAAAAATAGATAAGATTAAGCGTCAAATCGAAACTAAAGAAAATAAGATCAAGATTAAAAAAGAAGAAATCCAAACTGAAAATTCAGCCCTTGAGAGGTTAAAAGAAAGAGTTGATATTTCTAATGATCGACTTCAGGAAATATCAGAATCTCAAGCTGAAATTGATTCAAAAATAGAGAATAAAAAAGCTAAAGCAGATCACATAAGAGACGAACTATCTGCTATTAGAAAAGAAATTGAAAGAACAGAAAAATCATTAAACAAACTAACTCAAACAATAAAAAATGACACAAAAGCTTTAGAAAATGGTAAAGATGAGCTTTTAAAATGCAAAGAAGATTTTCAGCATTATAATTCTCGCCTGCAGTTGATGGAAGAAATGCAGGACAGTTATGAAGGTTATTATAATGGTGTGCGCAGTATTTTAGAAAAAAGAGATCAGTTTAGCGGTTTAATTGACGTAGTTGCAGAAATAGTCTCTGTAAAAGCTGAATATGAGCAGGCAATAGAAACTGCCTTAGGGGCCAAGATGCAGAATATCATTGTCGAAGATGATCAGACTGCTCGTAATGCCGTGCAGTATTTAAAGAAAAACAACAGAGGTCGTGCTACCTTTTTGCCCTTAAATATGGTTAATGGTTCTCGGCTTGGTGATCGCTATTTGAATAAATTAGCTGAACAGGAAGGCTTTATCGGTCTGGCTGTTGACTTAGTTGATTTTCCAGAGCGTTTAGAAAATATATTTAATTTTCTTTTGGGACAGATTGTAGTTAGTGACACTCTCGACCATGCAGTTAAGATAGCTAAAAATATTAAAAGAAGTTTTAGGATTGTTACTGCAGAAGGAGATGTTGTTTATCCAGGTGGAGCAATCTCTGGCGGCAGCAGCTCCAGCAACAGCCGTGACTTAATTGGACGCAGTCGTAAAATAGAAGAGCTCAAAAAGAAGAAGAAAAAATTGCAGCAAAAAGGTAAATCACTTGTTAAAAAATTAGAAAATGATAAAAAAGAACTTGATCAAAAACAGGATAAATTAGAAACTTTAAAATCTGAACTTCAGTCCTTAAAAATGGATGAGAATAATATAATTTATCGTAAAAATAGGATTGAAGAAAATTTAAATGAATTAAAAGAGGATAAAGGTAAAAGACAGGATAGTTTTTCTGACTTGGACAATAATTTAAAAGATAATCAAAATACAATTGCTGCTAAAGAAGAAAAAATTAAAGACTTAAAGGCTGAAATCGAAAATTTAAATATTGAAATCAATGATCTGCGGGCAGCTTTAAATATTAAAGAAGAAAATTTAGCAGAAATTGAACCTCAATTAAAAGAACTAGAATTAGATGGAGCTAGAATTTCTGAAAAAAGGAATAATGCGCAGGAAAAATTAAGCGAGAAAAAAAGAATTTTAGAATTAAAAAATAAAGAAATTAATACTCGCAAAAAAGAGATAGAAGAGATACAAAGCGATTTAGAAAAAATAGCTGATCGTAAAGTTAAACTGCAGCAGAAGAAAAAAGAACTTGCAGCCGAAGGTCAAGATCTAAAGCAAAAAAAAGAAGAACTAACTTTAAAAGTTAAAGATTTAGAAAAAGAAGTTGAGCTAAAAGAAAAAGAATCAAAAGAACTACAGCAGGAGCTAAATAAAATTAAAGATAACTTTCATCAGCTTGATTTAAAATATACAAAGTTGGATGATAAATTGACGAATATTAACTCCATATTGCTGGAAGATTATAATCTAGAGCCAGCTCAAATTGATGAAAATAATTTAATAGAAATCAGCGATGAGGAAGAAGCTGAAGTTGAAACAAAAATTAAGGAATTAAAAAATAAAATGGAAAAATTACATCCGATTAATGAGGCAGCTGTGGAAGAATTTGCTGAGTTAAAGGATAGATTAGATTATTTACATGAGCAGCAGGATGATTTAAAACATGCCAGAAATTCAATTGAATTAGTAATTTCTGATATAGAAGAGTCAATGGAAAAAATGTTTGCTAAAACTTTTTATCAGGTCAAAGAAGAGTTTTCTAAAGTTTTTAAATCTTTATTTCAGGGAGGAAAGGCTGAACTGGAATTAACAGATCCGGAAGAACTTTTAACCACCGGTGTAGAAATTCATGCTCAACCTCCTGGTAAAAGTTTAAAAAGTCTATCACTGCTTTCTGGTGGTGAGAGAGCTTTAACAGCAATTGCCTTAATTTTTGCTTTCATTCAGGTTAAGCCCAGTCCTTTTTATGTCTTAGATGAAATTGATGCGCCCCTGGATGATGTTAATATTGTTCGATTTGCCAGTTTTATTAAAAAATATGCAAAAGTAGCTCAGTTTATTATTATAACTCACCGCCGTTATATGATGACAGAGGTTGATTCGTTATATGGTGTAACTATGGAAAAATCAGGTGTATCACGTTTAGTATCTTTAAAATTGGATCAGGCGGAAGAATTTAATGATAATTATATCAAGGAGGCTTTATAAGTGGGATTTTTACAGAGATTAAAAGATGGACTCAAAAAAACAAAAGAAGGTTTTGTAAATAGGGTAACTAATATTTTTACCGGCAGAAGTAATATTGATGATGAATTATTTGAAGAATTAGAAGAAGTATTAATCCAGGCAGATGTTGGTGTTAAAACTACTTTTGCTTTAATTGAAAAATTAAAAGAAGATGTTAAGGAAGAAGAGATCAATGAACCAGAAGAATTAATGGGATATTTTCAGAAAGAATTGAAAAGCATGCTGCAGAATGATGAAGGTGGTTTTAACTTTGATAAAGAACTTAATATTATCATGGTTGTAGGTGTTAATGGAGCTGGAAAAACAACTACAATTGCTAAAATTGCTGGCCGTTACAAAGAACAGGGTAAGAAAGTTATGCTGGCAGCTGGTGATACTTTCAGAGCGGGAGCCATTGAGCAGCTGCAGATTTGGGGAGACCGTCTGGGAGTTAATGTTATTGCGCAGCAGGAAGGTTCAGATGCAGCAGCAGTAGCATACGATGCAGTTCAATCAGCTAGAGCCAAAGATGTTGATCTTTTAATTGTAGATACTGCTGGTCGTCTGCATACTCAGACAAACCTAATGGAAGAACTAAAAAAAGTAAAAAGAGTAATTGATAGAGAAGCAGGGGAGATAAATGCAGAAGTAGAGGTACTTTTAGTTTTAGATGCTACAACAGGTCAAAATGCAATTTCTCAGGCGAAACTTTTCAATGAAGCAGTAGATGTTGATGGGGTTGCTCTAACTAAACTGGATGGTACTGCCAAAGGTGGTATTGTAATTGCTGTTAAAAATGAACTACAGATTCCGATAAAATTAATTGGTGTTGGCGAAGCAGCAGAAGACTTACAAAACTTTGATCCAGACGAATTTATTGAAGCACTTTTTAGCAGCGAAGAATAATTTAGTCGTTGGTTAGGCTAGCTGCAGATTTTTTGTTAATCTAGATATTAATAAAGAGAGTTTTGCAAGCTTAAAATTTCAAAACTTGATCTTGTTTTATTGATATGGAAAAGATTGAGTCCTGATAAATATAATAGATCTGACTTATTAGCTATTTCTAATAGAACTTAATGAGTAAACATAATTAAACTGCTTCTGTAAACACGATGTTTACAGCTGACTGCAGTGCAGGAGGCACTGATCAGGAGGGTAAAGCAGTTTAATTTGTTTATGAATTTTAGTTCTTTTTAAAAGTTAATTTGGAAAGATATTATATTTATCAGGGCTCA
This sequence comes from Halanaerobium saccharolyticum subsp. saccharolyticum DSM 6643, assembly GCF_000350165.1. Taxonomy (NCBI): domain Bacteria; kingdom Bacillati; phylum Bacillota; class Clostridia; order Halanaerobiales; family Halanaerobiaceae; genus Halanaerobium; species Halanaerobium saccharolyticum. The sequence continues at coordinate 174,900 of NZ_CAUI01000015.1, read as the reverse complement.
ATCTTAACTGATTAAAAATTTAAGGATGTTTTGAAATTTTAGCTTGACAAAAGCTCCAAAATATCATATACTATCATCTGTGTTAAGTAAATTAACTTTACAGGTGATTTTATTGCTAAAGAAAACAATTAAAATAACAATGTTATTTGATTTTTATGGGTCGCTGCTGACAGAAAAGCAGCAAAATATTATTAATAGTTACTTCTATAATGATTTATCCCTTTCGGAAATAGCTGACAATATCGGTATTAGTCGACAGGGTGTTTATGATCATTTACATAGAAGTGAGGAAAATTTAGAAGACTATGAGGCAAAGTTGGGATTATTGAAAAAGTATAATAGAATCAGAAAAAATATAAATGATTTAGAAGATATGATGACTGCTAAAGGTATATTAGCTGAAGACCAGAATCAAGATTTGCGCAAAAAACTAGAATCGATTAAATCGATCCTCTAGAGGGGGTATATTATGATTTTTTCCAGTCTGGCTGAGAAACTGCAGGATACCTTTGATAAGTTAAAGGGTAAAGGTAAACTGTCAGAAAAAGATGTCAAAGCAGCTTTAAAAGAAGTTAAAATGGCTCTTTTAGAAGCTGATGTTAACTATAAAGTTGTAAAAGACTTTATTTCTAAAATTGAAGAAAGAGCTGTCGGTAAGGAAGTTATGGATAGTTTAACTCCCGGCCAACAGGTTATTAAAATAGTAAATGAAGAAATGCAGGATTTGATGGGTGGCAGCAAAGAAGATATTGCTGTTTCGCCTGAGCCGCCGACAATTATCATGATGGTTGGTCTGCAGGGTTCAGGTAAAACTACCAGTGCAGGTAAACTGGCCCGCAAGTTATCTAAAGATGGTAAAAATCCACTTTTAGTTGCAGCAGATGTTTACCGTCCAGCTGCAATTAGACAGCTGCAGGTTTTAGGTGAAAGATTAGAACTGCCAGTATTTTCAATGGGAGAAGATAGTAATCCTGTTGATATAGCTAAGGGAAGTATTAATTATGCTGCTTCTCATAACTGTGACACTATTATTCTTGATACAGCAGGTCGACTGCATATTGATCAGGAAATGATGGAAGAATTAGAAAATATTAAAGGAACAGTTGAACCAGATGAGATTCTTTTAGTTGTTGATGCAATGACAGGTCAGGATGCTGTAAATGTTGCTGAAAACTTTGATCAGCGCCTTGATATTGATGGTATTGTTTTAACTAAGATGGATGGTGACGCTCGTGGTGGTGCTGCCTTATCAATAAAGGCGATCACAGGTAAACCAATTAAATTTGCTGGTACTGGTGAAAAACTAGCTGATTTAGAAGCTTTTCATCCAGATAGAATGTCTTCTCGAATCCTGGGTATGGGTGATGTTTTAAGTTTAATTGAAAAAGCAGAAAAAAGTATTGATAAAGAAAAAGCTCAAGCCTTAGAAGAAAAGCTTCGAAAAAATGAATTTACTTTAGAAGATTTTATGGAACAGATGGAGCAGGTTAGAAATATGGGTCCGATGGATGAAATTCTTGGTATGATACCAGGAATGGGTGGAGCCAAACAGCTAAAAAATATGCAGGTTGATGATAAACAACTTGATTATATTGAAGCTATTATTTCATCAATGACTCCAGAAGAACGAAGAGATCCTGAAATAATTAATGGTTCTCGCCGTAAAAGAATTGCTCAGGGTAGTGGAACCAGTATTCAGGAAGTGAACAGACTTTTAAAACAGTTTAGACAGATTAAAAAGATGATGAAACAATTAAACAATGGAAAAATGAAAAAAGGTGGAGGACTTAATCTACCATTTTTCAATTAATATATAAATTATCAATAAAATTTTGTGATGGGCTTTTGGCCCTAATGTAAATTTGCACATAATGTGCGAATGAGGGGAGGTGTTTGATAGATGGTTAAGATTCGTTTAAAAAGAATTGGTAGTAAGCGTAATGCATCATACAGAATTATTGTATCTGATTCCAAGAGAGCTCCTCAGGGATATTTCGTTGAGGAATTAGGTTTCTTTGATCCTACAACTGAACCTGAGACTTATAACATTGATGAAGAAAAAGCACTCAAGTGGTTAAATAATGGTGCAAAGCCTTCAGATACAGTTAAGACTTTATTAAAGAAGTCAGGTGTTATGGCAAAGTATCACGGTAATGAGTAATTAAAAGGAGGTTTTCTCCATGGAAGAACTAATACAATTTATTGCCGAATCAATTGTAGATGATCCTTCAGAAGTTTCGGTAAATAGAATTGAAGAAAATAATTCTATCACTGTAGAACTTTCTGTTGCAGATGAAGATATGGGTAAGGTCATCGGTAAGAGAGGACGAATTGCGAAGGCAATTAGAACCGTAGTTAATGCTGCAGCGGCAAAAGAAGGAACAAATGTAAAAGTTGATATCAAATAATTTTTCAGGCTGGTGAAATAATTGAGTGATAATTATTTAGAGATTGGGATAATAACTCGTTTTCAGGGAAATAAAGGTGAAGTTCGCGTCAAAGCTACAACTGATATTCCTGAGCGTTTTCTTGATTTAGATTTTGTTTATCTAAAAAGAGGAGATGAGCTTAAAGAACTGGAAATAGATTATATTCGTTTTCATAAACAATTTGTGATAATTAAGTTTTTTGATGTGGATTCGATTGATGAAGCAGAAAAACTCAAAAATTATCAAGTCTTAATTGATGAGTCTGAAAAATATTTACTTCCAGAAGACAACTATTATGTAACTGACTTAATAGACTGTGAGGTTTATTTAAAATCTGGCAAATATTTAGGTAATTTAATAGATGTTGTAGATACTTTAGGTGCAGATATTTTTCTGGTCAAGGGCCAGGAAAAAGAATATATGCTGCCCGCCAGTCGTGAAATGATTTTAGAGATTGATCTTGAAAATAAGAAAATTATTGTTGATCCAATTCCAGGAATCTTAGATCTTTAGGAGCTGAATTTATGTTTTTTGATATTTTAACTCTTTTCCCCGAAATGTTTGTGGGACCTTTTAGTGAAAGTATTTTAAAAAGAGCCAGAGAAAAAGATTTAATAGATATTAAAACAATTAATATCCGCGATTTTGCTGAAGATAAACATCATACTACAGATGAACCACCATATGGTGGAGGAGCTGGAATGGTGATGAAGGCAGAACCAATCTTTAAAGCCTGGCAGGATACTCAAAATAAAAGGGGAGTTAAGTCAAAAACTATTTTAATGAGTCCTCAAGGTAAAGAACTGACTCAAGATTTAGTTAAAGATCTAAGTAACGAAGAGGGGTTAACGATAATCTGTGGCCGTTATGAAGGTGTTGATGAGAGAGTTAGAGATACTATTGTTGATCAAGAAATCTCGATTGGTGATTATGTACTTACCGGTGGAGAATTACCAGCAATGGTGCTTGTTGATTCAATATCTAGACTTTTAAGTGATGTTTTAGGTGATGAAGATTCTTCTAAAAAGGATTCATTTTATAATGGACTTTTAGAACATCCTCATTATACAAGACCACGAGAATTTAACGGTCTTAAAGTTCCTGATGTATTAGTTAGTGGTAATCATCAGTTGATTGAACGCTGGCGAAAAAAAGAATCTTTAAAAAGAACTCTTTTGAGAAGAAAAGATCTGCTGGAAGATAAAAAACTTAGTGATCAAGAAAAAGAATTACTTAAAGAAATTAAGCTGGAACTAAAGGGTGAAGTTGATGAGTAAAATTGAGGCTGATGTCTATCTTGGTTTAGTTCATAATCCTATTTATAATAAACTGGATGAAGTTATAACAACAACTGTAACAAATTATGACTTACATGATATTTCAAGAGCTGCAAAAACATACGATATCAAAAAATACTATATAATAAACAATCTAAAATCACAGCAGGAATTAGTAGAAAGAGTTAAGGACTATTGGACCGGCGGCAGAGGTGCTGATTATGTATATAATCGACATCAGGCTTTTTCTGTTTTGGAAATTGCTTCTGAATTAGAAGAAGTTAAAGCTGAAATAAAAAAAGAAACTGGTCAAGAGCCTTTATTAATTGCTACTGATGCTCGCGAATATCCCAATACTATATCTTATATAGATATGCGTAAGGAGTTACAGAAAATTGAGCGTCCGTTTTTAATAATTTATGGAACTGGTTATGGATTAACTAAAGAAATGATTGCTGATTGTGATTATATGCTTTATCCTATTTGGGGTAGAGGAGATTTTAATCACCTTTCAGTTAGAAGTGCTGCTTCAATAATTATGGATCGCTTATTATCTGATCCCTGGTGGGAAGCATAAATTTAATCATTTTTTGAGAGGAGGTTTATAGATGAACATTATCAATGAAATAGAAAAAGAACAAATTCGTGATGATATTCCCGAATTTGCTGTTGGAGATACATTAGATCTTAAAGTATTAATCTCTGAGGGTGGAAAAGAAAGATTACAGCCATTCAAAGGTGTTGTTATTAGAAGAAATGGTGGTGGTCTGAGCGAGACTTTCACTATTCGTAAAATTGCACACGGTGTTGGTGTGGAAAGAACTTTCCCACTACATACTTCTAAGCTAGATACTATTACTGTGGTTCGCCGTGGTGATGTTAGAAGATCTCGTCTTTACTATCTACGGGATAGAAGAGGTAAGGCTTCTAGAATTAAAGAGAAAAGAGAAGAAAGAAAGTAATTATTTGAGACTAAGGTGGGGAACTTCTCCACCTTTTTTCAATATCTAAAAGTTTAATTTGAACAACAAAATTTTATTATTTTTTTGAGGAGTTTTAATATGATACAGTGGTATCCTGGCCATATGGCCAAAGCAAAGAGAATATTGAAAGATGACTTAAAATTAGTAGATATAGTAATTGAGGTAGCTGATGCTAGAGTACCTTTAAGCAGTTTAAATCCTGATTTAAGAAAGTTAATTAATGAGCAGTCGAAAGTAACTGTTTTGAATAAAAAAGATTTAGCTGACTCAGAATATAACAAAAAATGGATAAACTATTTTGAAAAAGAAACTGATGAAGATGCAGTTTTACTTAACTCATTAACTGGAGAAGGAGTAAGTGAGCTAAAGAGTATTTTAAATAACACTTATGATCAAATTGCTTCTAAACTGGCGCAAAAGGGTAGAAACCCTCGTCGCCTGAGGGCAATGATTATTGGGATTCCCAATGTAGGGAAATCTGCTCTGATTAATTTGTTGGCTGGTTCAAAAATCACTACAATTGGTAACAAGCCTGGGGTTACTAAAGGTAGACAGTGGGTTAATGTCAGCAAAAAAATTAGGTTGCTTGATACACCTGGTATTTTATGGCCTAAGTTTTCTGATGAAGATAAAGCCTATAAATTAGCCTTAACTGGTGCAGTTGACAATGATATTTTTGATGCAGAACTTGCTGCTTATAAATTAATTGATTTTATAATTGAGATCAATGAAGATATTCTATTAGATGCTTATGAGCTTGATTATTTAGAACCACTAGCTTATGATATTTTAGCTGATATAGGACGTAAAAGAGGCTGTTTAATGACAGGTGGTAAAGTTGATCGTAATCGTGCTGCTAGGGTAGTTGTCAATGATTTTCGGGATGGAAAATTAGGAAGGATTACTCTCGAAAAACCATCCGAATCAGCTGAATTAAAGGTGGAAATTGATGATGAAGAGTGATCAAGATTTTAAATTAGACAATTTAAAAAAACTGGAAAATTTAAAAGATTTTACAATCAAAGAAATAAAAGTTTTTGCTTCTAAATTAGAAGTTGATGAGCAGCTTCCGGAAATAATTAAATTTTTAAATGAAGATTCGCGTAAAGGTGTTAAAAAGATTGCAGCTAAACTGCAGCGGAAGATTTCCAAAAAAGAAGCTATTATTACTAAATGGAAACAGATGAATGAAATAGAAGCTGAATTATTTGCTCAGGGGCATCAGTTAATAGTTGGTATTGATGAAGCTGGCCGAGGTCCGCTTGCCGGACCTGTGGTTGCTGCAGCAGTAATTCTAGATCCGGATCACAAAATTTATGGATTAGATGATTCCAAAAAGCTTTCTCGAAAAAAAAGAGAAGAATTATTTAAAGAAATTAAAGCCAAGGCAAAGTTTGGAATTGGGAAAGCAAACAGCAGTGAAATTGATAAATATAATATTAGAGAAGCAACTTTTGTTGCTATGAAAAGAGCAGTTAAAGATCTGCTGCCTAAATTAAATAATAATCCGGATATTTTATTAGTTGATGGAAATGCAGCAATTCCTAATTTGACTATTGAACAAAAAACAATAATTGATGGAGATGCTGATGTTAATGCAATTGCTGCCGCTTCGATAATTGCTAAAGTAACAAGAGATGATATTATTTTTGAATATGCAAAAAAATACCATGAATATAGTTTTAAATCAAATAAAGGTTATGGGACTGCTGAACATATTGCAGCTTTGGAAAAGTATGGTTCATCTCCAATCCACCGCAAATCATTTGGCAGAGTTCCAGAGTAAATATAAGCTCTTATGAAAGGAGATAAGAAAATGAATACAAAAACAATTGCTCGTGGAGCAGCAATCACTGCTTTATATGTTGTGATAACATATTTTTTGGCGCCGGTAAGTTTTGGCCCAATTCAATTTAGAGCAGCAGAAGCTTTAACAGTTTTACCAATTATTTTTCCAGAAGCAGTACCAGCTTTGTTTTTAGGTGTTTTACTGGCTAATGTGATTGGTGGTTTAGGAATGATAGATATAGTGGGGGGAAGTTTAGTTACTCTTCTAGCTGCTTATGTTACTTATAAAAATAGAGATAATATTTTTGCTTATTTAAGTCCAATTTTATTTAATGCATTTTTGATCAGTATTTATTTACATACATTATTTGGACTTCCCTATTGGCTAAATGTTATTCAAATTGGTTTAAGTGAGGCTGCTGTTGTATTGATACTTGGAGTTCCCTTAATTAAGTATTTAAAGAAGCATTTCTGATTTTTCTGCATACCAGCGAAAATCAACAGCTTCAATTAAGTCTGATTCTTTTATTTGATAATTATTATTTAAATCAGCAATAGTTCTGGCTACTCTCATTAATCTAATATAGCCTCGAACACTTAATTTAAGACGTTCATAGGCTTGATTTAGTATATCTTTACTTTTTTTATCAAACGGACAGTATTTCTCTATGTCTTTTAACTGTAGTTCAGAATTGTTTTTTAAATTTGTATTTAGATATCTTTTAGCCTGCATTTTGCGGGCTATTTCTATTTTTTCGCTATAATTATTAGATTTATTTTTTGATTTATTAACTAGTATTTCATCCTTTTTTAAAGGTAAAACCTCAATCTGCAAATCAATTCTATCTTTTAACGGACCTGATAATTTTTGTTGATACCTAACAATATCTCTATCTGAACACTTGCATACTCTGTCCTTTACTCCTGCAAAACCACAGGGGCAGGGATTCATTGCGGCAATAAATTGAAAGTTGGCAGGAAAATAAAAACTTCCCTGTTGTCGAACAATTTTAATTCTTTTTTTCTCCAGTGGCTCTCTTAAATTGGCCAGCACACTATTTTTAAATTCTGGCAGTTCATCTAAAAATAAGACTCCATTATGAGCTAATGAAATCTCTCCAGGAACAGGTATATGACCACCACCAATTAAAGCAGCAGCAGTAATAGAATGATGGGGAGCTACAAAAGGTCGATATTTCTTAATTAAATTAAGCTCATCTAAATTATTGTTAATACTGTAAATCGAAGCCGTTTCGAGCAGTTCTTTTTTATTTAAAGGAGCTAATAACTTGACTATTGATTCTGCTAAAACAGTTTTTCCACAGCCTGGAGGACCAATTAAGAGCAAATTATGACCTCCAGCTGCAGCAGTTATAATTGCTTTTTTAGCATTTTTTTGGCCTCTAATTTCAGAAATATCTGCATAATCTAAAGAAAAATTTGATTTAAGTATTGGAGTCGGCAGGATATTTTCTGCATTTCTTTCTAAATTATTAATTTCCCTGAGATGTTTAATTAAATAGGAATTTAAATTTTTTACTAAATACGATTCTTTTTGATTATCAGCAGGTAGTACTGCTTCCCTAAAACTATTTTCTCTGGCAGCTAAAAGCATTGACAAGACGCCTTTGACATGATTGATATTTCCGTTTAAATTTAATTCACCTGCAAAGAGCTTTTTGTTTTTATTTTTAATTTTTATTTGACCTGAACATTCTAATAAAACTGCTGCAATAGCAAGATCAAAGTGAGATCCATATTTGTTAATGTTGCCTGGAGCAAGGTTAACTGTTATCTTTTTAACCGGCCATTCAAAACCTGAATTTATAATAGCAGACCTAACTCTTTTTGCAGATTCTCGAACAGTTTTACCTGCAAGGCCAACTATATTGAAACCTGGTAAGCCTCTTGAAATATCAACTTCAACTCTAACTATTTCTGCCTTGACTCCATGAATAACAGCTGAATAGAGATATGAATACATCTGATTCTCCTTTCGAAAAGAATAATTGTAAATCCACTCAGTACATAAACTAATTAAAAATAAAATAAGAAAAATAAAATTAGTCAATTATGTTTGTAAAATGTTTCAGTTTATCTATTTTTCTGGCTGAAGGATCAATCTTTAGAGCGATTAAATCAAAACGAATAGAGTTAAAATGGATGTTTTTTTCGGCAAAATAATAAATAGCAGCTCTTCTAATATGGTGCATTTGGTTTTGATAAAGTGATTCTGCTAGTTCAAGATAGTTTTCTGAACTTCTACTTTTAACTTCAACAAAGACTGTACAGCTTTTTTTAGCAGCAATTATATCAATTTCTCCAAATTTATTTCGATAATTCCTTTCCACAATATAATAACCTTCTTTTTTTAGATATCTCACAGCAATTTCTTCTCCTAATTTTCCAATTTTATTATGTAATGCCATTTAAAAACCCCCTTTATTAGATATAATATATAATTATGTAAATATTTAGAAATTCCTTCTTTTTTATTATATTTTTTTAATTTAATTGTTTAAACAGAAGACTTAAGATTACTTGACTTTAAGTTGGGTTTGACATATTCAATTTTCTTTATTATATTATAATTAAGTATAAATATTCACAATATTATAAAAGGAGTGTTTTAAATGGCTAAATTAACTGACAAAGTTGCTTTAATTACTGGTGCTTCTAGTGGAATTGGTAAAGGAATTGCAGAAGTCTATGCTGAACATGGAGCAAAATTAATTTTAGTTGATATTTCAGAAGAAATTGTTAATTTTGCGGAAGAATTAAAAGAAGATGGACATCAAGTTTTAGCTGAAGTTGCGGATGTTCGAAGTCTTGAAGATTTAAAAAGTGCTGTAAATAAGGGGATAGAAAGATTCGGAACGATTCATGTTTTAGTAGCAAATGCAGGTGTGTGTAAATTAGATAATTTTTTAGAAATGTCAGATAAAAATAGAGATTATCATATTGATGTAAATATTAAAGGAGCTTGGAATACCATAAAAGCAGTTCTTCCAGAAATGAAAAAGAATGACTATGGGAATATTGTAATTACTTCTTCTGTTACTGGTGATATGGTTGCAGATCCTGGAGAAACTGCTTATGCATTGAGCAAATCTGCTTTAGTCGGACTAACCAAATCACTTGCGGTTGAATATGCTCAGAATAATATTAGAGTAAATGCAATTTGTCCTGGCTATGTTAGAACTCCAATGGCAGAATCTATTGCTGAGGAGTCAAATCCGGAAGATCCAGAGTCAGTTCTTAGTGAAATGGCAAAAGCAATTCCAATGCAAAGACTTGCCGAACCCAAAGAAGTGGGAGAGCTAGCTGCATTTTTAGGAAGCGATGAGTCAAGTTATATGACAGGGACTCAAAATGTAATTGATGGAGGCAGTACACTTCCAGAGTCTGTTAGTGTTGGAACTTAATTGTTTTTTTAAAATATAATAATAAAAATTATTTTATATTATTTAGTATAAATTAAAGGATTTTTTCTAAATTACGAGAATAGTAATAATAGAAAAGTAAATAATGTTCTCTTTTTAGGTGCTTCTTTAAATGGGAGATAATAGGGAATCAGGTGAAATTCCTGAACGGGTCCGCCACTGTAAATCAGTAGGCCGATTAAAACCACTCATAAAAATAATTATGGGGAAGGTAAGTCGGTAGAGCTGTAAAGTCAGGAGACCTGCCTGAAAAGACAACAGCCATCTTCGAGACAGGAATGGTTGTGGGCTATTTAAGAAGCTACAGACACCCTCAATTTAGACCTGGGTGTCTTTTTATGTTTTATAGCCTTATTTTGTCTAGGGTGGCTGTGAGCAAACAAAAACTAAGGAGGAATTATTAATGTTAAAGAAATCAGTTTTAGTTATGCTTACAGCACTTTTAATTTTTGCGGTGCCAGTAAGTGCGCAGGAAAATGTTATCGATTTGGATGAAGTTGTTGTAACCGCGAGTCGTTATGAGGAAAGTATTATGGATACCCCAGTTAGTATTGAAGTTATTGATCAGGAGGAGATAGAAGAGAGTAATGCTAAGAATTTAGCAGAGCTATTACAAGGTGCTGGTGGAGTTTACATTAAAGATCTTAGTGGTTTAACTGGGAAAAAAGATGTAATAATTCGAGGTGCAAGACAAAAGCAAATATTATATTTATTAGATGGACAGCCATTAAATAGTCCTCAGGATGGTATTATTAGGTTAGAAGATATTCCTATTTCTATTATTAAACGAATTGAAATCTCTAAGTCTGCTTCATCATCAATTTATGGAGCAAATGCTATGGGTGGTGTGATTAACATTATAACTAAAGATGCTGATGAAGAAAGTCAGACAGAAGTTAAATTTGGATTAGGATCTTTTAATACTCAAAATTATAGTTTAACAACTAATTATAATTTTGAAAAATCTTCATTACTTTTTTCATATGACAAATTAACTAGTGATGAACATCGTGATGATCCTGATCAAAAATCATCATTGGATCGGAACGATATTTTCTTAAAATATAAATACGATTTAAGTAAGGAGTCTGATGTTAATATTACATACAGACTTAATAATACTGAATCCAATTATCCTGGCTCAGATTCAAATGATGATTATGGATCTCGTGATGACCAGGATGAAAATATCAAGATTTCTTTAAATCAAAATTTAGAAAATATAGATAGAACCTTTTTAGTATATAATAATGAGCGAGAAATGTATGATAAGACTAGGAGTACTTGGAGCCTGACTGGATATAACACAACAAATTTAGACATTTTAAAAAGAGGTTTTACCTATAAAGAAACAAATTATCATTTCGATAACCACATAATTAATTATGGTTTTGATATAATAGAAAATGAAGTTGAAGATAATGAATTATTAACTAACAATAAACATGATAATCTAAATAAGGCCTTATATATTCAGGATAAGTTTAGATTAAATAATAATATTTTTGTATTTGGTGCTAGATATGATGATCATGACAAATATGGATCTAATCTTAGCCCTAAATTTGGCTATATTTATGAAATAACTGATAATTGGAATTTTAATTTTAATTATGGAGAAGCTTATAGAGCCCCAACTTTTCTTGATTTATATGGTTTTGGTGGCAATGAAGATTTAAATGTAGAAGAAGGTAAGACCTTTGATATTGGATTTAAATATTCAGATTCAATCTGTAGAAGAGAAATTACATTTTTTAAAAGAGATTTTGAGCAGTTAATTACTTACAATAATGATACAGATGTAATGGAAAATATAGATGAAGCAGATATCAAGGGGATAGAGTTATTAACATCAAGAAACCTTTATGATAATTGGAATATTGATTTTTCTTACACTTATTTAGAGGCCAGAGATGATAGTGTAGATGGTCAATCATTAAATATGCCATATAATCAGATTGCTTTAAATATAAAATATAATAATGATAATTATAAATCTGTGCTTAATAACAGATATGTTGATGAAACCAATTCTTATGGTGGTGGAAAAGTAGACTCTTATTTTATATCTGATTTAAAAATATCAACTAGTTTAGATGAGAATAAAGAATTAGCTTTTGAAATCAACAATCTCTTCGATAAAGACTATGAAGTAGTTGACGGTTATCCAATGCCGGGCCGCAATTTCATGGTCAACTTAAGCACTAAATTCTAGTTCAACCTACAAATTAACTTATAGAAAGGATGATGATAATGAAGCATAACTTAATAATATATCTAACAGCCTTCCTCTTATCATTATCCCTTATCTTACTGCTGGAAGCTGGTTCTTTAAAGCTTCTGGCAGAAGATATAAAAATTCAGGAAAGAGAAGAAGTTGAAATAGAACTATTATTATCTGCTTCTAATGATCTGGGAGTAAAAGAGGCTCAGACTGGAGAAACAGAAGAAATTCAAACTAAAAGCGGGCCAGCACCAGCAGAAACAAATGAGGAAGCAGATAAAAATAGTTCAGTTGAAAAAAAAGAAGAAGTTAAAAAGGAAGTTAAAGAAGAAAAGGAACAGCTTGTTGAAGATGAAATAGTTGAAGATAAAATAATAGAAAAAAAGGATCCACCGAAAAAAATAGTTAAAAAAACTGAAAACAAGCAGGAAGAACCTGATAAACAACAGGAAAACACTGAGTTAATAGAAGAAACAGAATTAGAAAAAGAAACTGTAAAAGAGGAAAAAATTGAAGTTCAAAATGAGCCTAAAGAAAAAACAAAAGTAAATGATAAAAAAGAAAAAATTAAAAAAGAAGATGCAAATGAGCCACCGGCCTGGATGCAGAACACTAATAATAAGTCTAAAAAAGATAATCCTGAAGAGCCAAAAGAAAACAATAAAAGAGACAAATTTGATTTAGATAGTTTTATAGCTGATTTAGAAGCAGAAGAAAGGATTGAAAAAAAATCTGAAACAGCAAATGAAATAAAAGAAGCTTCAGCCACTCAAGCTGATAACAGCAGTACTTTAAGTGAAATTGATAAAAATCAGGCAAACAATAATGCTGATAAGAATGAGCAAAATAATGAGACTGGTAATTCTGATGGAGAAAAGAATCCAAATAAACATGAAAACAAAGTTTATGATTTAAGAAAAGGCAGTTCAGATTCAATTAAAAAGCCCGGAATTAAAAACTATTCTCAACCTAGTTACCCCTCAAATTTAAGAAAAAGAAATATAGAAGGACAGGTTATAGTTACTTTAAGAATAGATAGAGAAGGAAAAATACAAGATTTAAAAATAAATGAAAGTTCGGGTTATGATTCTTTTGATCAGGCTGCTTTAAAAGCAGTCTCAAATTGGGAATTTAAAGCTGCAGAAAAAGATAATAAAAAAATAGAAGTAATAGTTAATCTTCCAATCAAATTTATGTTAAATTAAAAGGAGGTAAAGCAGATGATTACAGAATTTATTGAAACAGCAGGTATTGTGTCATATCCACTGCTTTTAGCTGCATTTTTAATGCTGTTTATAATTATTGAAAGAACTATAGTTTTTATCTTAAATTACAGATCTATTAATAAAGCTGAATATTTAGAGGCAATTTCTGAATTTGATTCTAATAATATAAAAAGCAATATTTTAAAAGAGAAAAAAGGAATTGCAGCAAAAATATATTATAATACCTTAATTAAAAAACCTAAAAATAGAGAAGAATTTAAATTGTATCTTGATGCAGAAGAAATTGACCAGCTGCCAGAACTTGAAAAACATTTAGGCTTTTTAAATTTTATAGCCCAAGTTGCACCCACTCTAGGACTTTTGGGAACAGTTAGTGGAATGATTAAAACTTTTCAAGTTCTAGGTTTAGGTGGTAATCCAGAACAGATGGCCCTTGGTATTTCCGAAGCCTTATTTACAACAGCTGCTGGCCTTATTATCTCACTGCCGGCTGCAGCATTTTATCATTATTTCTATGCCAAAATTGAAAAATTGCATAATCAGATGAACAATTTAAAATTAGAAAGCGAGAGTATGCTTTTTAAAAAAGAAATCAAGGAGTCTAATCAGGTATCCCAGCAAGAGTCTCATAATAAGGAGCTGAAAAAGAATGAGTTATCAGCCTAAGAAAAAGAGCTCCACTTTAAATTTAGCGCCGATGATTGATATTGTATTTTTACTTTTGATTTTCTTTTTAGTTTCTTCAACTCTGCAGGGAGAAGAAGCTCTATATAATATCACAGTACCTGACAGCTCTATAGGAGAAACTAAAAATGTAGAAATGATAAACATTTTTCTAGATAAAGATAATCAGATATATTATAAGGAAAAACAATACAGCAGAGATGAAATTGAAACTTTGTTAGTCGATATATCTGCTGCTAAAGATAAAAAGCTTAAAATTTATGCAGATAAACAGACTAATTTTGAGTCAATAGTATTTTTGATTGAAAAATTCAAAAATGCTGATTACCAAAATATTTCATTTGCTTTAAGGGAAAAAAATAAATAGATAATTTATCTCAAAAAATAATAAAGGAATTTTGCTATTTTTTTAGAATTATATAGATAAGAGTAAAATTATAAAAAAGATAATTATATTAGCAAAAGCAAATGGAGGGGTTTTATGAGCAAGAATTTAGGAACATTTTTAGTTTTTATCGCTTTAATCTTATTATCAGTGTTAGTTGTAAATGGTTTATATTTTAACACACCAATAGTTCAAACAGCAGAAAAAGAAGAAACTGTAGAAAAGGTAGATGAGGATTATATCACAACTAATTTAAGCATTAGTCAGCAGCGGGAATATGATCCAGAAATAGTTGAGGTTGTACTGGGTTTTGAAAATGAAAGTAGAGATCAAGCAACAGCAGTAGAAGAAAACAATCAAATTGTGAGTCAATTGATGTCTATTTTAGAAGCAGAAGAATTAGAAAATGTTGAAACACAGGGTTTTAGAGTTTATCCCTATACTAATTATATTACAGTAAATGATGATGATGGGAATGGAAAAAGAGAAAGAATAACATATTATAAAGTCAGTAACCAAATTAAGTTTACAAGTAAAAATTTAGCTGAACTGCCTGTTCTTTTGGGTGAATTACTAAATGCTGGAGCAAATAGAGTTGTAAATATAGATTACAGATTAGAAAGTAATGAAAAAGCATTAGAAGAAGTTACCGCTGTCGCTTTAAGTTCTCTAAAAGATAAAGCTGCTTTTATGGCAGAAAATCTTGATAAAGAAAATTATAGAATTAAAGAAATTAACTTTGGTCAGCAGAATATTTATGGTAGCAACGCTTTGCAATCTATGACAAGGTCAGCCGAATCAAGCAGCATTTCAGAAGTTCCATTAGCTGAACAAAAAGTAAATATTAATGTTTCAGTATCAGCAGAAGTAGAATTATATTAACAGTTTATAGAACAAATAAAGCTGAGTGCATTTTTTAACTGCACTCAGCTTTTTATTTTACTCATATTTAATTATTTTTATTCCTTATTTAATAAAAAATCCGCAGCTCTTTCCATATCATCTTTCGAAGCTACCAAAAAGACCTGATTACCTGCAAAAATCTCTCTATTACCTCTAGGTACTATATATCTATCCTGTGCCTTATCAAAAATTCCGGCTATTACACAGTTTTCAGGAAAGTTTTTCTGACTTACTATTTCCGAAATTTTCATACCAGAAATTGGGGATTCTGGTGGAATTGTCAAGATAGAAACTTCAGCTTTTCCATCACCTAAGGAAGCAACCTTTCTGACATCTGGCTCTTCAATATCAGTAATAAAACGATCTACAATCAGCTCCATGGTAGCAGCAATATTTGTTGCTCCAGCCATCTCAAAAGCATTTTCATATTCGGGTTCTCTCATTCTAACTAAAATCTTTTCTACTCCAAAATTTTTAGCTAGAAGTGAAAAAGATAAATTATCTGCATCATCTCTCATTACTGCAATTGCTACATCACATTTTTCTATACCAGCTTCTTTTAAAATATCAATTCTTGTTGCACTTCCTAAGACAGTTACTGCTCCATAGCGGCTGTATATTTTTTCAGCTACACTTTGTTCTTTTTCAATCACAATTACATCGTGTTTATTAACTAAATTTTTTGTTAAATTCCTGCCTGCAATTCCTCCACCAGCAATAATTATATACATTATTTTACCTCCAAATATTTAAAATTTATAAATTTAATCTTTCCAGGCTTGCCTAGAAAATAAGATGATAATCGGTAATATTTCTAGTCTTCCCGCCAGCATTCCTATAATATATGTTATTTTAATTACCGGAGAAAGTGAAGCCATTTTTTCAACAGAAAAGAAAAATGGTCCTATATTTCCCATAGCAGAAAACATACCTGAAAAAGCCTGCCATCCATTAAGATCTGAGAAAACAGAAGTTATTATACCTCCGATAAAAATCAAAACCAGCCAGAAAGAAAATAAGCCTGTTAGCTTATTAATTTCATCACTTTCAATAATACTTTTATCAAGAGTTACCGGTAAAACTGCATGGTTTGGTAAATATATTTTTTTAATTTCTCTTTTAAATAAACCACCTAAAATATTTAAACGCATTACTTTAATACCACCGGCTGTAGAACCTACACTACCACCAATCAGCATAAATACTATAAAAATCTGTCGGGCGGCAGCTGGGAAAAACGTGGAATTAATACTTTGGGTACCAAAGCCTGTTGTAGTAATTATTGAAGTGATTTGAAATAGTGTTTTACGAAAAATTTCTTCTGCCTTGAAATCAGCAGCAGTATTTAAAACTATGATCAAAATACTAATGAAAACTGTTGAATAAAAGATCAACCTTAAGAAAGTTTTTAATTCACTGTTTTGTTTAATGCTTTCAAAATCCTTAGTAAAAAATCTAAAATGAAGTAAAAAGTTAACTCCACCTAAAAACATAAAAAATGTTATTACATATTCAATTAAAATATAATTTTTATAACCAGTGTTAGCATAATGGGCAATACTAGCATCATAATGAGAAAAGCCACCAGTTGATAAAGTAGTAAAACTATGAGTAAAAGCATCAAAAACAGATAAGCCAAGAAAAATAAGAATAATACTTTGTAAAAACATAAAACCTAAATATATCATCCAGAGTATTTTTACGGTTTTAAAAATATTTGGTACAGGTCGCGAAACATTAATTTTATGGCTTTCTGCACTAAATAACTGCCAGGTTTCTCCTTTAGCTCTAGTTGAAACTAAAAGGAAAAAAGTTAAAATACCCAAACCACCTAAAAGCTGCATTAAACTTCTCCAAAAAATTATGGATTTAGGCATTGAATCAAGTCCGGTAAAAACAGTGATCCCTGTAGTTGTAAAACCACTTACTGCTTCAAAAAATGAATCTACAAAAGATTTTTCAATCCCAATCATAAAAGGGAGAGCACCTAAAATTGAAACAATAATCCAACCTAAGGCACATAATAACATGGCCGTAGTTAAATCTATATAAATATTTTCGGGATCTGTGGGCAGTTTTAAAAGTGTACCTGTAATTAATGAGATAATAATAGTATAATAAAATGCCTGATAAATGCTGTTTCCTTCCTGATAAATAAAGGCAAGCACTAACGGTACAACAATAATAAAGCCCATGATAAATGCAAGTACACTTAAAAAATATAGGATAGTATTGTATTTAGTAGAATTAATCAATAATATTCCTCCTTTATCATTTATTTTATTTAAAAATATAATTTTCGGTTATTTATTATTATTCAATAACAAGTCTAATCTTCCTTTATATTTTGGAATTTATTTGCTATTAACATTTTTTGGATATATAATATAAATAAAATATAGGAGGTAAATTATGGATATAAATGGCTTAGCAGTTATCTTTTTAAATAATTTAAATGGTTTTGGACCTAAAACAATTGCAAACTTAATCAAAAAAGTAAAAAAATTGGAGCTTATTTGGCAGCTAAATGATCATCAGTTAAAAAATCTGGGTTTGAAAACTTCTAAAATTAAAGAATTTAATAAATATAAAAATAAATTTAAGGCTGAAAAAATTGCTGCTGATTTAAAAAAAGAAAATATTAAATATTTAACTCTCTATGATCAGAAATATCCCCAAAAACTAAAAGAGATATATGACCCTCCACCTGTTATTTTTTATAAAGGAATTTTAAATTTTCAGCTGCCGGCTGTCGCAATCATTGGTTCCAGAAATTCTACAGTTTACGGACGAAAAATAGCCAGCAGAACTGCTGCAGAACTTGCCAAAATGGGAGTAAATATTATTAGTGGTTTAGCCAATGGAATTGATAGTACTGCTCATCAAGGTGCCTTATCTGTAGATGCAGGTATAACAACAGCGATTTTAGGTAATGGATTTAATTATTTATATCCTTCCCAAAATAAATTTTTATCTCAAAAAATAATCAATAAAGGTTTGATGTTAACAGAATTTAACCCTGAAGTTTCACCAAAGGCGAAAAATTTTCCCAGAAGAAACAGAATTATTAGTGCTTTAGCAGATTTAATATTGGTAGTAGAAGCAGGAGCTAAAAGTGGCACTTTAATCACAGTTGATTATGCCCTTGAACAGGGAAAAGATATTATGGCTGTGCCAGCTAATATAGATCGACCAAATTCGGTAGGCTCTAATCGACTTATCAAAAAAGGAGCAGCAATTTTTACAAAGGTAAGTGATGTCAGTGATTACCTTAGTCAGTATCTGCAGAAAGAAAAAAGAGAAAATAATTTTATTGAAAATGATAGATTAACCAAAAAAGTCTATCCAGATTTAAATTACGAAGAAATAAAAGTTTTAAAACTTTTTCAGCATGAAATAGAAATTTATTATGATGATTTAATTAAATTAAGTAATTTGACTACAGAAAAAATGGATAGAATACTGGTAAAATTAGAACTAATGAACATTATAATTCGATTAAAAGGAAAAAAATATCAATTTAAGGGTTTACAAAATCTTCTTAAACCAATATAATAATATACTAGTTAAAGATTTTCTTAATTCAGGGAGGCCTTAAGGCATAAATGCCAGAATAATATGAATAAAAAAGTTATAGAAATTCTTAGTGTTTTGATCCATAAAATGCTGAATAATGAAGATTTATGGAAAAAACAAGAAGATATTATAATAGAACTTGAAAATAAAGGATATACAATTGAAAATATTAGTGAAGCATTTGATATTATATTTAGTGAGATAATATCTGTAGGTGATCAGGATTATTATATAGATCATGAAATGCACAGCGGCTATAACCGTGTATTTACAAAGGTAGAAAATTTTTATTTTAGTAATGAAATCAAATCTATAATTTTTAAGCTCAATGCAATGGGAATACTGACTGCAGATGAGTTAGAAATAATTATATTTAGAATGTTTCAGTTGGCAAGTGTTAATAATTTGGAGGCAGATTTAGTCTGGGAGATAATTAGTGATGTTGTTGATGATTCTGATTCATTATTAACAATTTCAGCTGAGTTTAACGAATTTAATCCGGGCTTATTAAAACAACAGAGAGTAAACTAAGGGTTTACTGGAGGTATAAATTTAATGGCAAAGAAAAAAAAGAATCTGGTGATTGTAGAGTCACCTGCAAAAGCAAAAACTATAAAGAAATTTTTGGGTAGGAATTATAAAGTAGAAGCATCAATGGGACATGTTAGAGATTTACCAAAAAGTAAATTAGGAATAGATCTCGAAGAGGATTTTGAACCAAATTATATTACAATTAGAGGTAAGGGTAAAACTTTAAACAAATTAAGAAAAGCTGCTAAAAAAAGTGATGAAGTTTTTCTTGCAACTGACCCTGATAGAGAGGGAGAAGCTATTTCCTGGCATCTAGCTTATGCCTTAAAATTATCTGATGAAAATAATAATCGAATAGAATTTAATGAAATAACTAAAAGCGCGATTCAGAATGCAATCAAAAACCCACGGACAATAGATAAGGATCTGGTAGATGCTCAACAGGCAAGACGGTTATTGGACCGGATAGTTGGTTATCGCTTAAGTCCTTTATTATGGAAAAAAGTGCGTAAGGGTTTAAGTGCAGGTAGAGTCCAGACAGTTGCTGTTAAAATAATCTGTGAGCGTGAAGAAGAAATCCGTAATTTTGATGAAGAAGAATATTGGAGTTTAGAAATTGAGTTAAAGAATGAAAAAGGTGAAGTACTTAAAGCTGATCTATATAGAATTGATAATAAAAAGTTTAATCTGGAAAATAAAGAAGAAACAGATCAGGTCATTGAAGACATTAAAAATGAAGAATTTGAAATTATAAAGGTTAAAAAGAGAAAAAGAAGGCGCAATCCCAAATCACCTTTTACAACTTCAACCCTGCAGCAGCGAGCTTCTAATAAACTTAATTATACTGCTAAAAAGACCATGTATCTTGCTCAACAGTTATATGAAGGTATAGATGTTGGTAGTGAGGGTACAGTTGGTTTGATTTCTTATATTAGAACTGATAGTACCAGACTTTCTAATGAAGCAAAAAATGGTGCTAAAGATTATATTTTAAATAAATTTGGAGACAAGTTTCTAAAAAGCTCCAAGAAAAAATCTAAGAAGAATTCGAACGCTCAGGATGCTCACGAGGCGATTAGGCCTACTGACACGCAGCGAACACCTGAGAAGATGAAAAAACATTTATCTAAAGATCAATTTAAACTATATGATTTAATCTGGAAAAGATTTGTAGCAAGCCAGATGAGTCCTGCTCTTTACGAAAGTATTTCAGCTCAATTTAAAGCTGGAGAAAAATATAAATTTAGAGTCAGCGGTTCCCGTCTCTTATTTCCGGGTCATTTAATTTTAACTGGAAAAGAAAAAGAGGATAACATTGACCTTCCGGTTTTAAATGAAGGAGATAAATATTCTTTAGTTAAAACAAATCCCGAACAGCATTTTACCACTCCACCTCCGAGATACTCAGAGGCGACACTGGTAAAAACTTTAGAAGAAGAGGGAATAGGACGTCCGAGTACATATGCTCCTACACTCTCTACAATTGAATCTAGAGATTATGTGGAAAAAGAAGGTCGGTATTTTAAACCAACAGAGCTTGGAGAAACTGTTACTGAATTATTAACTGAGTATTTTCCTGATGTAACAGATGTAGAGTTTACTGCTGATTTAGAGAAAAGACTTGATGAAATTGAAAAGGGAAATGAAAATTGGAAAAAAATATTAAGAGATTTTTATGAACCTTTTTATAATCGTTTAGAAAATGCAAGAGAGAACATGGAAAGAGTTCAAATAGTAGAAGAAACAGATGAAGTTTGTGAAAAATGTGGTAGTCCAATGGTTGTTAAATATGGCCGCTATGGTAAGTTTCTAGCCTGCTCAAGTTACCCGGAATGTAAAAATACTAAACCGTATCTTATTAAAACTGGTGTTGATTGTCCGGAATGTGAAGATGGAGAAGTTATTGAGAGAACATCTAAAAAAGGAAGAACTTTTTATGGATGTAGTAATTATCCAGACTGTAATTTTATGAGTTGGAATAAACCTGTTAAAAAACCATGTCCAGAATGTGGCAGTCTAATGGTTGAAAAAACTACTAAGGCAAAAGGCAAACATTATAAATGTACTAACAAAGAATGTGGACATACAGAAAAAGCAGACTAATTATTATCTAATTTATTAAAACTATTGAGCTTTCTCCAATTTTCTAGTTTGATTGAATTTTGGGGGGAGCTTTAATTATTTATATATAAGCGTTTTTTATAATAATAATAACTAATAAAAGCTAACGCTGAATGAATATTTAAAGATTAGAAACTGATTAGAATATTGTGAAATTAATTGCTAAAACTTGACTTTTTGAAGTAATTCATGTTAATATTAACAAAATAGATTAAAATATTTTGAATCATGTGACAATTTAAAAAATATAAGTTTATAAGTAAAGGAGGTTCTAAATTGTCGATTACAGATTTTGAAGCAACTACTATAGTTGCCGTAAAACATAATGGTTGTATGGCTTTAGCTGGGGATGGTCAGGTAACACTGGGCAATACAGTTATGAAAAGTACAGCCAGAAAAGTCAGAAGATTATATAATGGCAAAATTTTAGCTGGATTCGCTGGAACATCTGCAGATGCATTTACTCTTTTTGAAAAATTTGAGGGTAAATTAGAGGAATACCATGGAAGTCTGCAGCGGGCAGCAGTTGAGCTGGCCAAAGAATGGCGAACAGATAAAATTTTGAGAAAACTTGAAGCTTTGCTAATTGTTGCAGATCTGGATGAAATCCTTATTATTTCAGGTAATGGTGATGTTATTGAACCTGATGGCAAGATTACTGCTATTGGTTCTGGTGGCCCTTATGCAAGAGCAGCTGCCACAGCATTAACCGAACACACTCAAGACCTGAATGCCGGGGATATAGCCAGTGAAGCACTCAAAATAGCGGCTTCTATTTGTATTTATACTAACGAAAATATTACTTTAGAGGAGCTAGATGGAGGTGAGTCTGACAAAGGTGAATAATCAATTAACGCCAAAAGAAATCGTTGCTGAATTGGATAAATATATAATTGGACAGTCAAAAGCTAAGAAATCAGTAGCTATTGCCTTGCGAAATAGATATAGAAGAAAATTAGTAAAAGATGAAATGAAAGATGAAATTATTCCCAAAAATATTTTAATGATTGGACCTACGGGAGTTGGTAAAACAGAAATTGCCCGCAGACTTGCTAAAATTGCTAGGTCGCCTTTTATTAAAATAGAAGTAACTAAGTTTACTGAAGTCGGCTATGTTGGCCGAGATGTAGAATCAATGATAAGAGATCTTACAGAATCAGCGATTAGAATGGTCAGAGAAGATAAAATGGAAGCGGTAGAGATTGAAGCAGAAAAACAGGCTATTCAAAGGATTGTAGATCATATGCTGCCTGGGAAAAGCAAAAATAAAGATGATTATTATTCTAATCTAGTTGATGATGTTAAAAAAACAAATGAAAATGTGGATGATCGAGTAGCTGCCAGGAGAAAAAGAATGTACGACAGAATTAAAGAAGGTAAGCTGGACGATCAAAAAATTGAAATTGAAGTTGAAGAAAATAATACTCAAATGATGGAAGTCTTTTCTGGATCTGGTGTAGAAGAAATGGGTATTAATTTTCAGGATATGCTGGGGAATATTTTCCCTAATAAAAAGCAGAAGAAAAAAGTTACTATTGCTCAGGCTAAAGAAATGCTTAAAGATGAAGAAGCACAAAAATTAATTGACATGGATCAAGTTAAAGCCGAAGCGATAGAAAAGGTAGAAGAAGATGGGATAATTTTCTTAGATGAAATCGATAAAATTGCTGGTAGAGAATCTAATTCTGGCCCGGAAGTTTCGAGACAGGGTGTTCAGAGAGATATTCTGCCAATAGTTGAAGGATCAACTGTCAGCACTAAACATGGTTCAGTTAAAACGGATCACATTCTTTTTATTGCTGCAGGTGCCTTCCATGTTTCTTCACCAGCAGACTTGATACCTGAACTACAGGGTAGATTCCCTTTGAGAGTTAATTTAGACAGTCTCAGCCGGGAAAATTTCAAAGATATACTACTTCTCCCACAAAATTCTTTAGTCAAACAGTACAAGGCATTATTAGAGACTGAGGGCATCACGATTGAATTCACTGAATCTGCGGTAGAAGAAATATCTGGTTTTGCCTATGATATTAACGAAGAAACCGAAAATATTGGGGCCAGAAGGCTGCATACGATTATGGAAAAATTATTAGAAGATCTGTCTTTTGAAGCTCCAGGTATGGATCAAGAAAAAATTGAAATTAATGTTGAATATGTAAATGATAAGCTAAAAGATGTTGTTGCAAATAAAGACTTAAGTAAATATATTTTATAATTTAAAAACTGAAAATGGAGGAGATTTAAAATGGGTAGTTTACTAGAAAAAAGCAGAAAGATTAACCGATTATTACAGAGAACAGGTGGAAATGCAGTCGACTTTTCTGATATGGCTTATGTCTTAAAAGAAGCTGTCAGATGTAACATTTATGTTACAAGTGGAAAGGGTAAGATATTAGGTTACAGTTTACTTGATGATTTCGAATGTGATATTATGGAAGAAGAAGTTATAGATCACGGTGAATTTCCAGAAGACTATAATAAAGGATTATTAAGAATAAGAGAAACTAAATCTAATATAGAACAAAAGGATGGCAAGTGTGTATTTGCAGATGGCGAAGACTGCTTATTTGAAGATAAGTTAACCACAATTGTTCCAGTAATCGGTGGTGGCGATAGATTAGGGACTTTGGTGCTTGCTCGCTATGGTTCTGAATTTAATGATGAAGATTTAGTTTTAGCAGAATATGGGGCAGCAGTTGTAGGAATGGAAATTTTACGTTCCCGCAGTGAAAAAATCGAAAAAGAAGCTCGTAAAAAAGCTGCAGTTCAAATTGCAATTGATACTCTTTCCTATTCTGAGTTAGAAGCAATTGAACATATTTTTGAAGAATTAGATGGAGAAGAAGGATTATTAGTAGCCAGCAAAGTTGCAGATAGAGTTGGCATTACAAGATCCGTTATTGTTAATGCTCTCCGTAAATTTGAAAGTGCTGGTGTAATTGAATCGCGCTCATTAGGTATGAAAGGAACATATATTAAAGTACTTAATGATAATTTATTACCTGAATTAGAAAAACTAAAAGGATAAATATTAAAAATCCTTGATTTTAGGGGCTCCTCTTATAATAAGAGGAGTTTTTTATCGCTTAAAATAAAATTATTTTTTCAAAATAGCTTGATTAAACTTCAAGTCTATGGTATACTTTTTTGTGGCAAAATACACACGACAGTTGATCTAAATGCTGGTGCTGTATTTAATACAGTTGTGTTTAGAATTGATGCTGTCGGAGGCTAAAACCAGAAAGGAGGTGCAGGAGTTATGTCAGTTGTAAATATGAAACAACTCCTCGAATCGGGTGTTCATTTTGGTCATCAGACTAAGAGATGGAACCCAAAGATGAAACCATATATTTTCACCGAAAGAAATGGAATTTACATTATTGACCTTCAGCAGACAGTTAAGTTAATTGACGATGCATATAATTTCGTTAAGGAACAAGCTGCTCAAGGTAAAAATGTACTGTTCGTTGGAACTAAGCGTCAGGCACAGGAAACTATTAAAAAAGAAGCTGAAAAATGCGGAATGCCTTATGTTAATCAGCGTTGGTTAGGTGGTATGTTAACTAATTATAATACTATCAAAAAGCGTATTGATCGTTTAGAAGAAATCGAGCAGATGGAAGAAGAAGGTATTTTTGAAGTTCTTCCTAAAAAAGAGGTTATCGAGTTAAACAAAGAACACGATAAACTTGAGAGATTCCTCGGTGGAATTAGAGATATGAATGGCTTACCAGATGTAATCTTTATCACAGATGCAAGAAAAGAAGATATCGCAGTTTCTGAAGCAAGAAAACTTGATATCCCAATTGTATCAATTTTAGATACTAACTGTGATCCAGATCTGATAGATTATGTCATTCCTGGTAATGATGATGCTATTAGAGCTGTCAAATTGATTACCAGTGTTATTTCTGATGCAGTACTTGCTGGAAAGCAGGGTAAACAAGAAGCTGAAGTTAAAGAACAAGCTGAAGCTGAAGAAAATACTGCTGAATAATTAAGAATTATAAAAAGCGCTGGTGAAGTTTTAAGCTTTGCAGCGCTTTTTTTCTAGCATAATTTTAATTATATATATATAATTATTAAATTATAAATCAAACGTTAATAAAAATTATTTATTTAAAAGTTCTATAAGTTACTATAAGGAGGTTATTAATAAATGGGCGTTACAATGAAAGATATAAAAGAGCTTCGTTCCCGTACCGGTGCAGGTGTTCTTGACTGCAAAAAGGCTTTAAATGAAGTTGATGGTGATGTTGAAGCTGCTGTAGAATTTTTGAGAGAAAAAGGGATGGCGGCTGCTGCTAAAAAAGCTGGTCGTGTTGCTGCAGAGGGATTAGTAAGCTTAAATATCAGTGATGATCGCAAAAAAGGTATTTTAGTTGAGGTTAACTCCGAAACTGATTTTGTTGCTAAAAATGATCAGTTCCAGACTTTAGTATCTGATATTTCAGATCATTTAATGCAGAGTGAGGCAGAGGAAGTAGAAGCTGTTGAAAATGAAAAATGGTTTAAAGATGAGAGCCAGACAGTGAATGATGTAATTAAAGCTTCTATTGCAAGCATTGGTGAAAACATCAATCTGAGAAGATTTAAAAGAGTTGAAACTGATGGTTATTTATTTGGTTATATCCACATGGGTGGAAAAATTGGTGTTTTAGTAGAGTATGCTAATGAGTTTAATGAAGAAAAAGCTCAAACAGCTAAAGATATTGCAATGCATATTGCAGCTATCAATCCAGAATTTTTAGATCGTGCTTCTGTAGACTCAACATCAATTGAAAAAGAAAAGAAAATTTATAGAGAACAAATGTTAAATGAAGGAAAGCCAGAGCATATTCTTGATCAAATTATTGAAGGTAAAATCAATAAGTATTATACTCAGGTTTGTCTTTTAGAGCAGCCATTTGTTAGAAACGACGATCAAACTGTTTCAGAAATATTAGAGGAAAATGATATGGAAGTTAAACAGTTTACACGCTTTGAAATCGGTGAAGGTATTGAAAAGAAAGAAGAAGATTTCGCGGCTGAAGTTGCTGCTATGACAAAAAATCAATAATAATTAAAAAAGGAGAGCACTGGAGAAAGTGTTCTCTTTTTTTAAGTAAATTTGCTTTTAAAAAAGGAATTAGCTAAAAATTGAAGAATAATATTTAATGGAGGTTAATTATATAATGACAGAAAAACCAGTTTATTCAAGAATACTGCTTAAAATTAGTGGGGAAGCCCTTGCCGGTGATAATGGATTTGGTATTGACCCGGACATGATTCAAAAAATTGCTGCAGAAATCAGTGATGTAGTAAAGTCTACAAATGTGGAAATGGCAGTTGTAGTTGGTGGTGGCAATATATTTAGAGGTATAGCAGGTAGTGCAAAAGGAATGGACAGAGGTACAGCAGATTATATGGGTATGTTGGCTACTGTTATTAATGCATTAGCATTACAGGATGCTATCGAAAAATTTGATATTGAAACTAGAGTTCAGTCTGCAATTGAAATGCGTCAGATTGCTGAGCCATATATTAGACGTCGTGCAATCAGACATTTAGAAAAAGGAAGAGTGGTTATCTTTGCGGCTGGTACAGGAAATCCATTTTTCTCAACTGATACTACAGCAGCTTTACGGGCAGCAGAAATTTCTGCAGATGTAATCTTAATGGCTAAAAATGTTGATGGAATCTATGATTCTGATCCTGCAGTTAATGAGAATGCACAAAAGCATGAGACATTATCTTATATTGACTTATTAAATAACTCCTTGCGGGTTATGGACTTTACAGCAGTTTCACTCTGTATGGATAATAAAATACCTTTAAAAGTATTTGCAGTTAAAAAAGAAGGTAACATTAAGCGGGTATTGCTTGGCGAAGATATTGGAACTTCTGTTAAATAACAATCAGATCTGAGGAGGCCAAATTTATGTTTAGAGAAGTAATGAAAGAAACAGAAAATAAGATGCAGAAAACACTTGCAAAAACAAAAGAAGATTTAAATACCATTAGAACTGGTAGAGCTAGACCATCATTAGTCGAAAATATTAAAGCTAACAACTATGGAGTTGCTACTCCAATTCAGCAGATGGCAAAAGTTTTTGCTCCAGAAGCCAGACAGATAGTAATTGAGCCCTGGGATAAAAACAATATTGATACAATTGAAAAGGCTATTATGCAGGAAAATTTGGGGCTTAACCCCAGCAATGATGGTAGTGTAATTCGAATTAATATTCCCCAATTAACAGAAGAAAGAAGAAAAGAACTAGTCAAGATTCTGCATGAAAAAGCAGAAAAAGGTAGAATTGCTATTCGTGCAATTCGACGCGAAGCTAATGAAGAATTAGAAATGTTAGAAGATGAAGGAGAAATTTCTGAAGATAATATGCACCGCGGTCTTGATAATGTTCAGGAGTTAACTGATGAGTATATTGGTAAATTAGACAGCATAGTTAAAAATAAAGAAGAAGAGATAATGGAAGTTTAGCATGGAGTTTGAAGTGTATAGATTATTAGCTTCTCCACTTGCTAAAGCAGTTAATTTTTTTGAAGAAAAACAGCTCAATTATAGATTAAAAGAAATTAAACCTCCATATCAAAATAAAGATAATTTGAAAAACAGTGGAAAAAAAAGAGTTCTTAAAATAAAAAAAGACATTGTTAATAATATTTATCAGATAACCTGGTCTTTTCAATATAACAGCTAATTTATGCCCCCTTTTTAGGGGGTAATTAATTAATTGGAAGGGATGATTTTTTAATGAATAGCCCTAAAAACATTGCAATAATCATGGATGGTAATGGCCGTTGGGCACAACAAAGAAACAAACATAGAACTTCTGGCCATAAAGAAGGGGTTAAAACCCTTAAAAAAATAGTAAAAGCTGCTGTCAATTTAAATGTTGCATCACTAACAGTGTATGCTTTTTCAACAGAAAATTGGAAAAGACCAAAAGCTGAGGTTGATTTTCTTTTAACTTTAATGAGGCAAACTATGCGTAATGAAGTCGAAGAATTAATTGAAAAGGGTGTTAAAGTTAAATTTATTGGTAGAAAAGATGCATTATCGGAAAATTTAACTGATGAAATAGAGTATATCGAACAAAGCTCTACTAATAATAAAAAATTAACATTAAATATTGCCTTTAATTATGGTGGAAGAGCAGAGATTACCGATGCAGCAAAAAGATTAGCTGAAGCTTATAAAGCAGATAAGCTGTCTCTGGATCAATTTGATGAAAATAATTTTTCAGATTATTTATATAATAAAGAACTCAAGGAAGTAGAATTATTAATTAGAACAGGTGGAGATATGCGCCTTAGTAATTTTTTACTCTGGCAGTCTGCTTATGCGGAACTGTATTTCACCGATAAATTCTGGCCTGATTTTGAGGAAAAAGATTTAATCAAAGCGATTGAAGAATTCAAGCAGCGGGAAAGAAGATTTGGCGGCTTAAATGATGGTGATCAGCATGCTTAAAAAAAGAATTATTAGTGCTATTATAGGAATTTTATTATTAATTTTTTTAGTCTTTGCAGGTTCTCTACCATTTTTTATTACAGTTAGTATTATCTCTGTGCTTGCAGTTAGAGAATATGGAAGAATGCTTAAAATTAAATCAAAAGCATTACTTACTTTACTTTCTTTAAGTTCTGTCTTGATTGTTTTTAATGTTTATTTGATTTCTAATAATTATAATTATTTACCGTATGGAATTATTTTTTTTATTATTATTTTTAGTCTTTATATTTATCATTTATATAATTATGAAGAAAATCAATTCATTAAAAACTTAAGTTATCAACTTTTTTCAGTCATTTATATTGGTGGTGGCTTATCCTTTGCAGTTTTTTTAAGAGATCTAAATCGAGATCCCTTTATTAATACTAGTGCTTTATGGTTAGTTTTAATTGCCACCTGGTTAACTGATTCGGGTGCTTATTTTGTAGGAAAAAAATTCGGAAAAAAATCAATGGCGCCTATTATAAGCCCTAATAAGACAATTGCTGGTGCAGTTGGTGGAATTTTAACAACCGCACTCTTTATCATCGCTGCAGCTTATTTTTTAGAAATATTAACTATTTATTATATTATTTTTGCTTTTTTATTTCCTGCAGTTGCAATCATGGGCGATTTATTTGAATCATGTATCAAAAGAAATTTTGGTGTTAAAGATACAGGGACAATTATTCCTGGACATGGTGGTATTTTAGATAGATTTGATAGTTTTATTTTTACAGCACCTTTTACATATTATTTCATTATATTACTACTGGGGTGAATTAAATGTCAATCAATAAATGGTATATTAAATACTTTTTAATGTTTTTGTTTTTGTTATTTAGTTTAGTTATTTTAGAACATGTTTTTATTTATTTTACGCCATTTATTATTGCTGCTGTTATTGCCAGTTTAATTAATCCCATTGTAGATTATTTAGACAATAAAATACCAGTACACAGGGGTTTTAGTGTTCTCATCGTATTATTTTTAGTGATCTTAATTTTAGTAACCATGCTCATCATTGGGGGAGCACAGGGTTATTTAGAATTGAACAGGCTGCTTCGCAACCTACCTGATTATCGTTCCATTGATTCTCAAATAAAGTGGATTTCTGAACAAAATTTAGAATTAGAAAATTTTATGGAAAATTGGGAAATATCAGCTGCTGTTAAAGAGGCAATTAACAGCAATTTACAGTTATTATACAATGGAGTTAGAGATACGCTTGTTTCTGTAATAAATTCAGTTTTGGATTTTTTAACCAAATTACCAAGTATGTTTATGATTCTTTTTATAGCTTTTATAGCCACATTTTTTATCAGTAGAGATCGAGATAGTATTAAAGAATTTCTAATAAATATTTTTCCAGAAGACATACAGCCTAAAATAGCTAATGTTTTTACTCAGTTAAACCGTTCTGCTGTTGGTTATATTAGAGCAATGTTAATTTTAATTACAATTAGTGGAATAGTAGCTGGAACTGGAGTTAAATTAATGGGTAATCAATATGCTCTAATTGTTGGAGCTGCAGCTGCTATACTTGATTTAATACCTATTATTGGTCCTGCTTTATTATTTTACCCCTGGATAGTAATGTCAATTATTTTTGGTAATTTTTCTCAGGCTTTTTCACTTTTTCTGCTGCATTTATTTTTGGCAGGAATACGCTCGGCTTCCGAGGGGAAAATTATGGGTAAAAATCTCGGCTTACATCCTTTGGCAACTATGACAGCACTTTTTTCTGGTTACAGAATACTTGGTGCCATCGGTTTTGTGGTAGGACCAACTTTTTTAGTTATTATTAAGGCAATAGTTGATTCGGATTTAGTAGATATTAGATAATGATTTTTAAGCAATTTACTTAGAGGTGAAAAAATGAAAAATATATCAATTCTTGGTTCCACTGGTTCAATTGGATGCCAGACTTTAGAAGTAATAGATAGTTTAAAAAATTGGCAGGTTAAGGCTTTAACTGCTTATAAAAATATTGATCTTCTTGAAAAACAGATCAAAAAATATCAGCCAGAATTTGTAGTTGTAGTAGATGCAGAAGCTGCAGCTGATTTAAGATCTAAATTAAAGACTAAAAAAACAGAAGTTTTGATCGGTAAAGAAAACTTAAAAATTGCTGCGTCTGAAGATGTAGATATTGTCTTAAATGCAATTGTAGGTTTTGCAGGTTTAGAGCCTTCGCTAGCTGCAGCAGAAGCAGCTAATGATATTGCACTGGCAAATAAAGAAAGTTTAGTCAGTGGAGGTTCTATTTTAACAGACTTAGTTAATAAAAAAGGTGTAAGCTTATTACCAGTCGATAGTGAGCATAATGCGATATTTCAACTTTTAAAAAGTCATGAAAAAGAATTAGATGAAATTCTTTTAACTGCTTCTGGTGGTCCTTTCTTTTCTTATTCTAAGGATGAATTAGCAAAAGTATCAGTAGCAGATGCTTTAAACCATCCAAATTGGGAAATGGGTAGTAAAATTACGATTGATTCTGCTTCTTTAATGAATAAGGGGCTGGAAGTTATTGAAGCTCATTGGTTATTTGATTGTGATTATGATGATATAAAAGTACTTGTGCATCCTCAGAGTATTGTTCATTCAATGATTAGATTGATTGACGGTACTGTTTTAGCAGAGATGGGATCAGCAGATATGAGAATGCCAATTCAATATTGTTTAACTTATCCTGAAAGAATAGAATCTTTAGGGAGCAAATTAGAACTTGATCAAATTGCTGCTTTAGAATTTTTTCAGGCAGATACAGAAAAATTTCCTAATTTAAAATATGCATATACTGCTGGCAAAGCGGGAGGAACCTATCCTGCTGTTTTAAATGCTGCTAATGAAATTGCAGTTTATAGTTTTTTAAAAGGTGAAATTCCATTTTTAGCTATGAGTAGAGTTGTAGCTTCTGTTTTAGATCAGCATCAGAATATTTTAGATCCTAATTTAGAGGATATCTTAAATTCTGATCAAGAAGCTCGTCGTTTGGCCTTGGAGGTAATTAAAGAATGGTTTTAACAATTGTTTCATTTGTAATTGTATTAGGAATTTTAGTGTTCATCCATGAATTTGGTCATTATATTACTGCTAAAAAATCAGATATAATGGTTTCTGAATTCGCACTCGGTTTTGGTCCTAAACTCATTTCTAAGCAGGTAGGAGAAACTCTATATTCGATTAGAGCTATCCCGCTTGGTGGTTTTTGTAATATGGTTGGTGAGTTTCCAGCAGATGAGTCAATGCCGGAAGCAGAAAGAGAAACTTATGATCAAGCCAAGGAAAAAGGAAGGCTTTTTAATCAAAAATCTGCTTTCAAAAGACTGGCTGTAATTTTAATGGGTCCAATTATGAATTTTTTATTAGCTGTTTTAATTTTTATTTTAGCTTTTGCTATTTTTGGAGTTCCCACATCTACAAACAATGAGGCAATTTTAGGTGAGGTGATTCCTGAACAACCAGCCGCTGAAGCAGGTTTGAGAGCAAATGATAAGATACTTGCAATAAACGGACAAGAAGTTGATAGTTGGGAAAAAATGTCTGAGCTAATTAGACAGAACTCGGAACAGGAGATTACAATTCGTTATCAGCGTGATAGTGAGATTGAAGAGATTACTATAACACCAGCTTATGATGAAGAGAGTGAGCGGGGAGTTATTGGTGTTTATCCTAAGTTAATTAGAGAAAATGTTGGCTTTGGCAGTGCTATTACTTTAGGGCTGCAGCAGAGTTATCAGGTTTTTAAAATGACTATCCAAGGTTTTGTCCAGATGTTTAGAGAAAGTTCTGCCGAAGATATAGGTGGACCAATTATGATTGCTTCTATTATTGGTCAGGCTGCAAGAGTTGGAATTTTAAATGTTCTCAATTGGATGGCTATTATTAGTATAAACTTAGGTATAATTAATTTACTACCTTTTCCAGCTTTAGATGGTGGTAGAATATTATTTATAGTCATTGAAATGATAAGAGGTAAGGCAGTGGATCCTCGCAAAGAAAGTTATGTCCACATGATTGGTTTTGCATTATTAATGCTGCTGATGATTTTTATTATTTATAATGATGTAATGAGAACTTTCTTTAATTAATAATTTAATCAAAATTGAGCTGAGGTTATTTTGAGTTATAATTTACAGAGGTGAATTATGTATAATAGAAGAAAAACAAAAGTTGTTAATTTTGCTGAACAGCAAGTTGGAGGAAAGGCTCCAATTTCTGTTCAGTCAATGTGTAATACGAAAACAGAGAATGTAGAAGCCACCGTTAAACAGATAAAAGAACTTGAAGTAGTCGGTTGTGAGATTATTAGGGTGGCAGTTCCAGATGAAAATTCTGCTCAAGCTCTTTCTGAAATAAAAAAAAGAATTAAAATCCCACTGGTTGCTGATATCCACTTTGATTATAAGCTGGCTTTAATGGCAGTTGAAAATGGTGTCGATGCTCTGAGAATAAATCCAGGTAATATTGGAAGTGATCAGAGGGTGAAAGAGGTTGCTTTAGCCTGCAAAAATAATGATATTCCAATTCGAGTTGGTAGTAATTCTGGCTCAATTGAAAAAGAGTTATTAAAAAAATTTGGTGGTCCAACTGCAGAAGCAATGGTTGAAAGTGCTTTAAGAAATGTAAGGATCTTAGAAGAAAATAATTTTGACAAGATTGTTATTTCTCTAAAATCAAGTCATATTTCAACGACTATTAAAGCATATAAATTAATGGCTAAAAAAGTTAATTACCCTTTCCATATTGGGATAACAGAGTCAGGTACTCCCTGGAGAGGTACAATCAAATCGGCTGCCGGTATTGCCTCACTTTTAACACAGGGACTCGGTGATACTTTAAGAGTTTCCTTAACTGGTGATCCAGTTGAAGAAGTTAGAGTAGGCTGGCAGATTTTAAAATCATTAGAGCTCAGAAAAAAGGGCGTAGAAATTATTTCCTGTCCAACCTGTGGTCGGACAAATATTGATTTAATTGCTTTGGCTGAAAAGGTCGAAAAAGAGTTAATGAAAATTGATAAAGATATTACAGTTGCAGTAATGGGTTGCGCTGTAAATGGGCCTGGTGAAGCTAAAGAAGCTGATATTGGTATTGCAGGTGGAATGGAAGAAGGCTTAATTTTTAAATCAGGTAAAATTATCAAAAAAGTAAAGGAAGATCAGCTTTTAGAAGAATTATTAAATGAGATAAATAAACTTTAATATAAACTTTAAAATAAAATTTTAAAAAATTTAAAAAATAATATAACAAAGTAAATTTTTATAAGAAATAGGAGTGGTTTGAAATGCGCATGTCAAAATTATATTTACCAACACTGAAAGAAGATCCTGCTGAGGCAGAGGTTACTAGTCATAAACTGATGCTGAGAGCTGGAATGATGAGAAAACATTCTTCCGGGATATATTCTTATCTTCCTTTAGGATATAAAGTAATTAAAAAAGTTGAAAGTATAACAAGAAAACATATGGATAACAGTGAGGCACAGGAGGTTTTACTTCCTGTGATGCAGACATCTAAAATCTGGAAAGATTCTAAGCGCTGGGACAAATTTGGTCCTTTGATGATTAAATTTCATGATCGTAAAAATCGCGAATACTGTTTAGGCCCAACTCACGAAGAAGTAGTAACTGATCTAGTCAGAGATGAAGTTAGATCATATAAAGATCTACCTTTAAATTTATATCAGATTCAGACAAAGGTTAGAGATGAAATTAGACCTCGTTTTGGTGTGATGCGCGGCCGTGAGTTTATTATGAAAGATGCTTATAGCTTAGATGTTGATTATGAAGGCTTAGATCTAAGTTATCAAGCGATGTATGATGCTTATGAGAAAGTTTTTGCAGAATGTGGTTTAGAAGCAGTTGCAGTTGAAGCGGATACTGGAGCTATGGGTGGAAAAGATTCTCATGAATTTATGGTTCTTGCTGATTCTGGAGAAGATGAAATTGCTTTTTGCAGTGACTGTGATTATGCTGCAAATGTAGAAAGAGCTACATCCAAAAAAGTTGAGATTGATTTTGAAGTAGAATCTGACTTTGAAAAAATACATACACCTGAGATTAAAACTATTAGTGAATTAGAAGAATATTTGGAAGTTCCAGCTGCCAAAATGATTAAAGCTGTTGCTATGATTGCTGATGGTGAGGCAGTTTTAGCCTTAGTTTCTGGTGAAGATGAGTTAAACGAAATTAAATTAACAAATTATCTTCAAGCTAATGAATTAAGAGCTGCCGAAGAGGAAGAATTTGAAGAATTATTTAATAGTGTTCCCGGATTTATTGGTCCTGTAAACTTAAATGGGGTTAGAATTGTTGCTGACCAGCGTTTGAAAAACATGTCAGGAGCTATTGTTGGAGCCAATGAAAAAGATTATCACTTAAAAAATGTAAAAACAAATAGAGATTTTGAAGTTGAAGCATTTGCTGATCTTCGTTCAGTCAGAGGTGGAGAAAGATGTCCTAACTGTGATAGTGGTAAATTAAATATCAAAGATGGGATTGAAGTTGGGCATATTTTTAAATTAGGAACAAAATACAGCAAAAATATGGGTGCCAATTATCTTGACGAAAACGGAAAAGCGCAGCCGATAGTTATGGGAAGTTATGGAATTGGTATTACCCGTCTGGTTGCTGCAGCTATTGAACAAAATAATGATGATTACGGTATTAAATGGCCAAAAGCAATTGCTCCTTATCAGATAATTATCCTACCTTTAGGTAATGATGAGGCAGTTCAGGAAAAATCTGAAGAAATTTATCAAGATTTAAAAGCTAAGGGCTGGGAAGTATTAATTGATGATCGAAATGAAAGAGCAGGAGTTAAATTTAACGACTCTGAGTTAATTGGAATCCCTCTTCGTTTAACTATTGGATCTCGTTCTCTGGAAAATGGTGTAGTTGAAGCAATGATTAGATCAGAAAATAAAAAATTAGAAATAGAATTAGATAATTTAGATCAAAAAGTTGAAAAATTGTATGAAGAGATTTCTTAGGGTTTAATCAACTCTTTGGAAGGAGTAATTAATGATAAAGGCACTCAGCTCAGTCAAAGAAAACAACTTATATAAATATTTAATCTGTGATCAAAATAAAAAAATTATCTATTGCATTACAGATTCTCAAAATAAGTCTGAAATAGAAAATGATTTAAAAGAAAGATTATCTTTAGAGCAGCGAAATTTTCAGCTCAAAATAATTTTTGATCTAACGCTAAAAGAAGAATTGTTTTTAATCTGGCCGCAGATAATCAAAGATTTTGAATCATATTTTTCCTTTAGTACAAACTGGTTAAAAAGAGCTCAGCTCTTTTTGGAAGATCAGGAACTAAAAATTAAGTTAGAAACTAAAATGGCTCAAAAGAAATTAGCGCAGCCTAAAGTAATTAATTTCTTAGAAAATAATATTGGTAAATATTTAAGTCAAATTGAAAAAGTTACTATTCATAATGGTGATTTTTTACCAGAAATTGAGCAAAAATCTGATCCAAGTAAATTCAAACAGCGTTCAGAAAGAACAGCTCCTCCTTCTCAAAATAAGTCAAATGGTGGCTCGAGTTCTTCTAATAATCGATCTAAAAAGAAAAAAAATCGTTATGGGCGTGTCATTCGAGGCCAGAAAACACATAATTTAAAAGAGCTTGATACTGAAATCCCCTCAGTTATAGTTGAGGCAGATTTATTTGAGATAGATGTTCGTCAAACTAGAAAAGGCAGCTATTTATATATATTAAAAATTACAGACTATGACAGCTCTGTTTCTGCTAAATGCTTTTCTGATGAAAAAGATGATTTTCTAGAGAGTCTAAGCAGAGGTGATAGACTTAAAATCCGGGGGAAAGTTGCTTTTGATCCATATAGTAAAGAATGGGGTATAATGTTTAATGATTTAACAAAACTAGAAAAAATACAACGCCAGGATCAGGCTGAAGAAAAAAGGGTAGAACTTCATTTGCATACTCAGATGAGTTCTATGGATTCAGTAATCAATGTTAAAGATGTTGTTAAAAGAGCAGGTGATTGGGGCCATAAAGCAATTGCAATAACCGACCATGGTGTTGTTCAGGCTTTTCCTGATGCTTATGCAGCTGGTCAAAAACATGATGTCCAGATTATTTATGGAGTTGAAGCTTATTTAGTAGATGATGGAGAGCCTATCATTAACAATTCTTATTCTGCAGCTTTAGATGAGACAGAATTTATTGTTTTTGACTTAGAGACTACAGGCTTAAATCCATCTCAACATGAAATAATAGAGATTGGGGCTGTCAAATTAAAAGCAGGAGAAAAAATCGATGAATTTAAATCGTTTATTAATCCTGGAGTAAAAATCCCATCTAAAATAACAGATATAACAGGAATAAATGATAGAATGGTCAAAGATGCTCCCCCGCTAGAACAGGTAATTAATGATTTTGTTGAATTTGCTGGGGATGGGGTTTTAGTTGCCCATAATGCAGATTTTGATTATGGTTTCATTAGAACTGCATTAGAAAATCTAAAAATTAACAGAGATGATTATACTGTTTTAGATACGCTGGGACTGGCCAGAGCTTTAGTAAAAGACAGTAAAAATTATAAACTTAATACTTTAGCTAAATATTTTGATATTGATTTAGAAAATCATCATCGAGCTTTAGACGATGCATCAGCAACAGCAGAAGTCCTTAATAATTTGCTGCAAATAATTAAAGAAGATGGCTCAGATAATTTAAATCAAATTAATAATTATATTTCTAAAATTGACTGGAAAGATTTAAGACCTTTTCACGCTGTCATCCTAGCTAAAAATAAAAAAGGTTTAAGAAATCTATATAAGTTAATTTCTATATCTCATTTAAACAACTTTTATAAGAAACCGAGAATTTTAAAAAGTGTACTTTTACAGCATCGTGATGGTTTAATTATTGGTTCTGCCTGTGAAGCAGGTCAGATTTATAAGGCATTTGTTAATAACAAACCACGAAATGAGATTAAAAAAATAGCCAAACTGTATGATTATCTGGAATTACAACCTCTGGGCAATAATCAATTTTTAATTCCGGATAAAGTAAATTCAAAAGAAGATTTAAAAAATATTAACAAAAAAATATATCAATTAGGACAGGAATTAGATAAGCCTGTAGTGGCAACTACAGATGCACATTTTCTTGATCCTAAAGACAGTATTTTTAGAGAGATCCTGCAAACTGGTCAGGGTTTTAATGATGCTGATCAGCAGCCTCCAATTTATTATAGGACTACAGCCGAGATGCTGACAGAATTTGATTATTTTGGAGATGAAATTGCAAAAGAGATTGTAATAGATAATCCCAATCAGATTGTAGATCAAATCCAAAACATCAAACCAATCCCTGATGGACTCTTCACCCCTGAGATAGAAGGAGCAGAAGAAGAAATTAGGCAAATGTCTTATCAAAGAGCACACGAGTTTTATGGAGAAAAGCTACCGCAGCTTGTAATTGACCGTTTGGAAAAAGAGCTGTCTTCGATTATTGAAAATGGTTTTGCGGTTATTTACTTAATCGCACATAAACTTGTTAAAAAATCTTTAGAAGATGGTTATTTAGTAGGATCAAGGGGTTCTGTTGGCTCTTCTTTTGTAGCAACAATGACAGAAATTACAGAAGTGAATCCACTACCTCCTCACTATCGATGTCCTGAGTGTTCAAAACATGAGTTTATAACTGATGGTTCAATTGGGACTGGGGTTGACCTTCCTGATAAAGTTTGTCCCCATTGTGGAACAGAATTTATTAAGGACGGCTTTGATATACCGTTTGAAGTGTTTATGGGTTTTAAAGGTGATAAAGTACCAGATATTGATCTTAACTTCTCAGGTGAGTATCAGAGCAAAATTCATAAATATACTGAAGAATTTTTTGGTAGAGATTATGTTTATAAAGCGGGAACAATTTCTACAATTGCAGACAGAACTGCTTTTGGTTTTGTTAAAAATTATCTTGATGATAAGGGAATGAATGTTAAAAGAGCTGAAATTGATCGTCTTGTAGCTGGCTGTACTGGTGTTCGCAAAACTACAGGTCAGCACCCTGGTGGGTTAATGATCGTACCGAAGTCAAATAGCATTTTTGATTTCACTCCCATTCAACATCCGGCTAATGATCAGGATACAGATATTAGAACAACTCATTTTGATTATCATTCAATTAGTGGTAGAATTTTAAAACTTGATTTACTTGGGCATGATGATCCTACATCACTGAGACTGCTGCAGGATATGACAGGTATTGAGCCAAAAGATATTCCACTTGATGATCCCGATACCATGAGTATTTTTTCAGGGACTGATATTTTAAATGTTGATTCAGATCTGCTGGGAACCGATATTGGAACTCTTGGAATCCCCGAATTTGGAACTTCCTTTGTGCAGCAGATGCTTAGAGATACCCGACCCACAACTTTTGCTGAACTTGTCCGAATCAGTGGACTTTCACACGGAACAGATGTCTGGTTAAATAATGCTCAGAATTTAATTAAAAATGGTAAAGCAGAATTAGCTGAAGTAATTTCCGTACGTGATGACATTATGAACTATCTTTTACAGAGAGGTGTTGAACCATCAACAGCTTTCTGGATTATGGAGCATGTTCGTAAGGGTAAAGGTTTAAGTGATGAAGAAGAACTGGCAATGCGCGAAAATAATGTGCCAGATTGGTATATAGATTCTTGTAAAAAGATTAAATATATGTTTCCTAAGGCACATGCTGCAGCTTACGTGACAATGGCTTATAGAATTGCTTATTTTAAAGTCCATTATCCCGCGGCTTTTTATACATCGTATTTTTCAATTAAAGCTGATGACTTTGATGCCCAGCTTGCTTGCAATGGTCAAGAAAAGGTGATTAATAAAATTGAAGAACTTGAAGCTTTAGGTAATGATATGACTGCTAAAGAAAGCGGTACACTTACCGTTTTAAGAATTGTACTGGAAG
This sequence comes from Halanaerobium saccharolyticum subsp. saccharolyticum DSM 6643, assembly GCF_000350165.1. NCBI lineage: Bacteria > Bacillati > Bacillota > Clostridia > Halanaerobiales > Halanaerobiaceae > Halanaerobium > Halanaerobium saccharolyticum. Next base: position 134,885 of record NZ_CAUI01000015.1, on the reverse strand, counting down.
CAATGATGAGAGGTATTGAATTTTTACCTGTTAATATTTATGAGTCTGAGGCAGCTCGTTTTCTTAAAAAAGAAGATAATAAACTTTTAGCTCCATTAATCAGTTTACAGGGGCTGGGAGCAAGTGCTGCTGAAAGTGTTGTTATAGAAAGACAAAAATCAGATTTTACCTCAATTGAGGAATTATCAAATAGAACCTCACTTACCTCAACAGTAATTGAAGTACTCAGGGAACATGGTTCTCTAGACGGAATGCCGGAAAGAAATCAACTTTCTTTGTTTAATTAAGTTCTCAGAGTTGATATTTATGGCTGCAGTTTAGCTGGCTTTTTTAAAAAACTTGCAACTATAAAAAAGCTGTGATAGAATTATAAAGGAAAGAGTTCTGATAAATACTAATGTTGATTTTTAGGAGTGGGGATGTCTTCCCACTCTTTTATTATAGTTTAAGTAAAATTTTAAAAATAAAATTAAATATTTAAGGAAGAGGGGTGTTTTATTTGGGGAAAGTTGCTGAAACAGTAACAGACTTTGTACTTCCTATTGCCCATAGTGAAGATCTGAATTTAATTGAAGTTGAATTTCTAAAAGAAGGTAGTGATTGGATTCTACGTATTTTTTTAGAAAATAAAGATGGTGATTTAACTATAGAAGAGTGCGAAAAAGTGAGTAGAGCTTTAAGCATGATTCTAGATGAGGAAGATCCAATCGATAAAAGTTATATATTAGAAGTTTCTTCTCCTGGGATTGAAAGACCACTTAAAACGGAAGAGGATTTCGAACGTTTTCAGGGAGAATTAATTGCAGTAAAAACTTTCAAAAAAATAAATGGCGAAAAAGAATTTATTGGAACTTTAAAGAAATTTGAAGAAGAAAAAATAACTTTAATTTTAAAAAATGATGATGAAATAACAATTGATTATAGTCTAGTAGCTAGAGCTAATTTGACTTTTGAAATTTAATATTAAGGGGGGGAAAGCATGAATCTAGAATTCATTCAGGCCCTGGATGATATAGAAAAAGATAAAGGTATATCTAAGGATGTATTATTAGAGGCCATTGAAACAGCATTAGTTTCTGCATATAAAAAAGATTTTGGTTCTAAGGATAATGTTAGAATTGAGATTTCTGCAGAAGCTGGAGAAGTTAAAGTATTTTCTCGCAAAGAAGTTGTAGAAGATGTTGAAAATGAAAATAGTGAGATTTCTTTAACTGAAGCTGAAGGAATAGATAGCAAATATACTTTAGGTGATATAGTAGAAATTGAGGTAACACCTGCTAATTTCGGACGTATTGCAGCTCAGACAGCTAAACAGGTTGTAATGCAGAGGATTAGAGAGGCAGAAAGAGATGTAATTTTTGATCAATATAAAGAAAAAGAGGATGAACTAATTACTGGAACAATTCAGCGTTTCCATAATGATAATATTTTGATTGATATGGGGAAAACAGAAGCATTATTACCACCTTCTGAACAAATTGCTGGAGAAAGATATGAAATTGGAGAAAGAATTAAACTTTATGTTGTTGAAGTTAGTACAACTAATAAAGGACCTCGAATTTTAGTTTCCAGAACTCATCCTGGATTATTAAAAAGACTTTTTGAAATTGAGGTTCCAGAAATTTTTCAGGGTTTAGTTGAAATCAAAGCAGTTGCCAGAGAAGCTGGTCAGAGATCTAAAATGGCAGTTAGTAGTTCTGACACTCAGGTTGATCCTGTGGGTGCCTGTGTTGGACCTAAAGGAATGAGGGTGCAGGCTGTTGTTAACCAATTAAACAATGAGAAAATTGATATTGTAAAGTGGGATGATGATCCAGAAGTATTTGTTGGAAATGCTTTAAACCCAGCTGAAGTTGTTAGTGTAGATATCAATAAATCAGATAAAATTGCTGAAGTTGTAGTTCCTGATTTTCAATTGTCATTAGCAATTGGTAAAGAAGGACAAAATGCAAGACTTGCAGCAAAATTAACAGGCTGGAAAGTGGATATTAAAAAAGAATCTGAAATTGAAGCTGAGCCTGATAATCTTGAAGAAATTGAAGCTAATGCTTCTGAACTTAAGGCAAACTTAGAAAAGTTTGAAGAAGAAGCTGAAGCTGCTGAAGAAATTTCAGAAACTGTAAATCCAGATGATGATGTTGAAGAGGCAACTGAAGATTTAATTGAGGAAATGTCTGAGGAAGTAGAAGAATTAGAAAAAAACACTAAAGAAAACTAAAAAATGGTTGAAATAATTTTAGAACAAAATATCTTAAGGAGGATTGAGATTGCAGAGCAGAAGTCCTATTCGTAAATGTGTAGGTTGTGGTGCCAGAAGGGATAAGATTGAACTTTTAAGAGTTGTGAATAATAAAGGAGAAATTTTAATTGATCCAGGAGAAAGAACACCTGGTAGAGGTGCTTATCTCTGTCCTAATACGGATTGTTTAGATAAAGCAGTAGAAAAAAATTCACTTAAAAAAGCATTAAAAATTGATATTTCTGACGAGATTTATGAAAAAATTTCGGAGGAGATTAAACATGATTAACTAACAGCAGAATATTTTGGAGGTGCAAGTATGGCAAAAATTAGAGTGTATAATCTAGCTCATGAGCTAGATATGGATAGTAAGGAAGTAATTGATATATTAAATGAACTTGATATTGAGGTATCAAGTCATATGAGTACAATAACTGATGAAACAGCAGAACTTGTAAAAGGTATGTATGCAGGAGATGATACTGCAGCAGAAAGTGAAGCAGCGCAAAAAGAAGCTATTAAAGCTGAAGCTGAAAGTAACGAACAGGCCGAAAATGAAGCAGCTGCAGCAGATGATTTGGAAACAGAAGCAGATGCAGTAGAAATTGAACTGCCAATTACTGTTAAAGAATTTGCTGAAGAAATTGGTGAGGCTCCTAACAACTTAATTGTAGAATTAATGAATATGGGAGTTATGGCTAATGTTAACCAGAGTTTAGATGAGGATACCCTGGAATTATTAGCAGAAGAAATTGGCGTTCAAATTAAGTTTAAAACTGAAGAGGAAGAAGAAACATTAATGAGAGTTGGACCTGAAATTGAAGATAAAGAAGAGGATTTAGAAGTTCGTCCTCCGATTGTTACAGTAATGGGTCATGTTGACCACGGGAAAACTACTCTTTTAGATGTTATTAGAAAAAGTAGAGTTGCCGGCAGTGAAGCTGGTGGAATTACACAGCATATTGGTGCTTATCAGGCAAAAGTTAATGAAAAATTAATTACTTTTATTGATACACCCGGACATGAGGCTTTTACAGCAATGAGAGCACGTGGTGCTCAGTTAACTGATATTGCAATATTAGTTGTAGCAGCAGATGATGGAATTATGCCACAGACAGAAGAGGCAATTAACCATGCTAAAGCTGCAGGTATTCCAATTATTGTTGCTATTAATAAAATTGATAAAGCAAATGCTCAACCCGAAAGAGTTAAACAGGAATTAACCGAATATGGTTTAGTACCTGAAGATTGGGGTGGAAACACAATTTGTGTTAATGTTTCTGCACTACAGGAACAAAATATTGATGAGCTTTTAGAAATGATTATTTTAGTTTCAGAAATGGAAGAGTTAAAGGCTAATCCTAATCGTTTAGCAGATGGGGTTGTAATTGAGGCTGAACTTGATAAAGGTAGAGGTCCTGTTGCAACTATTCTAGTTAAAAATGGAACTCTTAAAATTGGAGATCCGATTTTAGCCGGCCTTACTTCAGGTAGAGTAAGAGCTATGTTTAATGAATTTGGTGAATCGCTTGATAAAGCTGGACCATCTTCAGCTGTTGAGGTGCTTGGTTTTAACGAAGTTCCTGCTGCAGGAGACTTTGTGCAGTCGCTTGAAGATGAAAGACAGGCAAGAGATGTTGCTTCAGATAGACAGGATGAGAGAAGACAATCTGAATTAAAATCAGATGCTAAGGTTTCTTTAGATGATCTTTATAATCAGATTCAAGAAGGTGAAGTTAAGGAATTAAACATCATTATCAAAGCTGATGTACAAGGTTCTATTGAGGCTTTAAAAGCTTCACTAATTAGATTAGGAACAGATGAAGTAACAGTAAATGTTATTCACACTGGTGTTGGTGGAGTAAATGAGACTGATGTTAACCTGGCTAGTGCTTCGAATGCAATTATTATTGGTTTCAACGTACGTCCTGATAATAAAACTATCAAAGCTGCAGAAAAAGAAAAGGTAGATATTAGAACTTATAGAGTAATTTATAAAGCGATAGAAGATATTAAAAATGCGATGGCAGGTTTGCTTGATCCAGAGTTAAGAGAACAAGTTACTGGTAGAGCAGAAGTAAGAGATACATTTAAGGTGCCAGATGTTGGTATTATTGCAGGTGCTTATATTACTGATGGTCATGTAAATCGTAATTATGATGCTCGTCTAATAAGAGATGGAGTAGTTATCCATGAAGGAACAATTTCCTCTCTTAAGAGATTTGAAAATGATGTGAGAGAAGTAAAATCTGGTTATGAATGTGGAATTGGAATTGAAAATTATAATGATATCAAGGTTGGAGATATTATCGAATTCTATACTTATAAGGAGATTAAAAGGTCCTTATAGAGGTGAGGTAAAATGGCAAATAAACGTGCAGTAAGAGTTGGAGAATTACTAAAAGAAGAAATAAGTCAGATTGTTTTACGAGAAATGAAAGACCCACGAATCGGTTTTGTTTCAATTACTGATGTAGAAGTCAGTGGAGATTTAAGACATGCTAAAGTCTTTATTAGTGTGTATGGTACTGATAAAGAAAAGGAAGAAACTTTAAACGGTTTACAGCAGGCACAGGGTTTTGTTCGTAAACTTGTTGGTGAACGAGTAAAAATTCATCATACACCAGAAATTATTTTTAGATATGATGATTCTATAGAAAATGGAGTTCATATCTCAGAAATAATTAAAGATCTTAAAGAATCAGGAGAGATAAAGGAGTCTGACTCTGATGCAGAAAAAAATTAAAGAGATTATTAAAATAATAAATGAGAATGATAATTTTTTAATTGTTGGCCATGTAGGTGCAGATGGTGACAGTATTGGATCAGTGACTGCTTTAACTCGATTGTTAAGAATTAAAAATAAAAAAGCCAGAGCCTATCTTAATCGAGATACTCTGGCTCCTTTTTCGTTTTTAGAAGTTAATGAAGAAGAATTTCATACAGATTCTAAAGAATTGAAAGAAGAAATTTCAGCTGAAGACTATATTCTAATCACTCTTGATTCAGGTAATTTAGAGCGGGTAGATTTAGATCAAGAATTAATAAAAGATGCTCAATTTATTATCAACATAGATCATCATGAAGATAATAGTCGTTTTGGAAAAGTAAATTTAGTTCAGGCTGATCGAGCAGCTGTTGCAGAGATAATTTATAATTTTGCTGCAGAAATGATTAATTCAAAGCTGCCTTTTGAAATCGCTGAACCTCTTGCAACTGGTATTATAACAGATACGGGTGCTTTACGCTATGAAAATACTACTTCTAGAGTCCTCAGGATTTTAGCTGAATTAATGGATGCTGGTGTAGATATTTATAAGATTAATAAAAAAATATTCGGCAGTATAAGTTATAAGGCTTTAATTTTAAAGGGTCTGGCTCTTGCTACTCTTGCCAGAAGTGAAGACGGCAAAATCGCCTGGCTTTATGTTAGTCGTGAGATGATGCATCAAGCAGAAACCGATTATACAGAAGGTTTAGTCAGTATGGCTAGAGATATTGAAGATGTAGAAATTGGGATTCTTTTTACTGAGGAAGAAAAAAAAGAAATTAAAGTTAGTTTACGTTCTAATTTTTATGCAGAAGTTAATAAACTTGCAGCAGAATTCAATGGCGGTGGTCACCCAAGAGCAGCTGGTGCTACTGTAGAAAAAACTCTGCAGCAGACAATTAATTCGGTTGTGGAGGCAGCGAAGAAGTATGTTTAATGGAACAGCAAATATTTTAAAACCACCCGGCATTTCGTCTTTTGCCTTGATTAAAAAATTGCGAGGTCTTTTAGATGAAAAAAAGGCCGGTCATACAGGGACTTTAGATCCAGCTGCAGCTGGAGTTTTAGGAGTATGCTTTGGTAAAGCAACAAAAATTATTCCCTTTTTAGATGACAGCCGTAAAGAATATATTTGTGAGTTAAAACTTGGGGCCAGAACTGATACTTTGGATTTAGAAGGAGAAGTTATCAGAGAAGATCTTAAGTGGAATAATTTAACTGAAGCCGTAGTTGAAGCAGAAATACTTAAATTTAAAGGTAAACAGCAGCAAATACCACCTATGTATTCTGCTCTTCATTATCAAGGGGCGCGTCTTTATCAGTTAGCCCGGAGAGGGATTGAGGTTGAACGTCAGAGCAGAGATATTGAGATATTTAATCTAGAAATTTTAGCCATAAATTTACCTTTGATTCGCTTTAAAGTAGAAGTTTCAAGAGGAACTTATATTCGGTCTTTAGTTAGAGATATTGGAGAAAAGCTAAATACAAATGCAGTAATGACATTTTTGCTGCGGACTAGATCAGGCCCTTTTAAAATAGAAGATTCAGTAAGCTTTGAAGATGTTAAAGCTCAAGGTAAAAATATTTTGCTCAAAAGTTATGAAATTTTAGATATTCCACATTATACAATTAAAGATGAAGAATATAATCGGGCCGCAAATGGCAATTATTTAATTCAAGATAATTTCAGAGAAGCTGAGTTTGAACTAGATGTTAATGATCATTTTTTAATTTTTTCTGAATCAGGGACTTTTTTAGCTATTGGTCAATATCAAATTAAAGATGATTATTCAATTTATCAACCACTTAAAGTTTTTATTTAATGCTGGAGGAAATTATATGCAGGTTATAAAAAGTAAAGAATATAATAAATATCAGAGCAGTAATACCTGTCTTGCAATAGGTGCATTTGATGGCTTACATAAAGGTCATCAATTAATCATCAATGAGGCTATAAAAGAGGCTAGAGAAAATAATTTTCCAGCTGCTGTTTTATCTTTTCATCCTCATCCTTTAGAAATTATTCCCGGCAAAAATCCACCACCTTCAATTGTTTCTCGCAAACAAAAAATTTCAATTCTGGCGGAAATGGGAATAGATTATTATTTTGAACAGGAATTTAATCAGGAGTTTGCATCTTTGAGGGCGGAAGAATTTATAAATGAGATATTGATAGATAAAATAAATGTTAGCACTGTTGTAGTTGGTGATGATTTTCGCTTTGCCTATAAAAATGAAGGTAATGTTGAAATTTTAAATAAAATGGGTGAACTTCATGGTTTTAAGGCCAGGATAATATCTCAACTTCATGCAAGTGATGATAGAATCTCCAGTACTAGAATAAGAAGTCTTTTGAAAAAAGGAAAAATTAAAAAGGCAAAAAAATTACTGGGTAGACCCTATCAAATTTGTGGTGAAGTTATTCATGGTAAAAAAATTGGGAGAAAACTTGGGTTTCCAACTGCTAATTTAAAGCTGGAGACAAATTATGCCCTGCCACCTGAAGGAGTTTATGCAGCTAAAATAAAGTTTGATAATCAAGAATATGTTGCTTCAGCAAATTTAGGCTACAATCCTACTTTTAGGAATGAAGATATTTCTTTTGAAGCTTATATTTTAGACTTTGATGGAGACATATATGGTAAGAGAGTCTGTGTAGATATTATAGAATTTATTAGAGATGAAGAAAATTTTGCTAGTAAAGAAGAATTAATTACGCAGATGAAGCAAGATATTCTTTACACACGCAATCTTTTATGTTAAAATTATGAAGAAAGTTTTAAATTACCATTTGCTAGGATTACGACTCTCCGACGTTATCTTGGCTTATGGCGAATTAGTTTCTCAGGAGGTGAATTTTTTATGATAAGTAAAGAAAAAAAGCAAGAAGTTATTAAGGAATATCAACTAGAAGAAGGCGATACTGGTTCATCTGAAGTGCAAATTGCTCTTTTAACAGCAAGAATTTCTGAATTAACTGAGCATTTGAAAGACCACAAAAATGATCATCATTCAAGAAGAGGTCTTTTAAAGATGGTTGGTAAAAGAAGAAAATTGTTAAGATACTTAAAAAATAATGATGTTCTGCGTTATCGTGAGCTAATTTCTAAATTAGGAATTCGCGGTTAATAATGCATACTAAAAGAGCGGGGCATTCCCCGCTCTTTATTTGAATAAGGAGGAAAAAATATGAACGAATGGACAATTGATTATGCCGGTGACGAATTTAATTTTTCAACCGGTAAAGTGGCCAAACAGGCCAATGGTTCTGTAGTAGTCCGCAGTGGAGATTCACAAGTTTTAGTTACAGCAACTATGGATGACCCAAGACCAGGAATGAACTATTTCCCATTAATGGTTAATTATGAGGAAAGAGTTTATGCTATCGGACAGATTCCAGGTAGTGTTATGAGAAGAGAAGGAAGACCTAGAGATGAAGCTACTCTTGCAGCTAGAGTAATTGACCGCTCTATTAGACCATTATTTCCAGATGGATATAGACGTGATGTACAGATAGTTGCAACTATTTTATCTGTAGATGATGATCATGATCCAGAAGTTTTAGCTTTAAATGGAGCTTCTGTTGCTCTGACCTTATCAGACATACCTTTTGCAGGTCCAATTGGTGCAGCAAAAGTTGGATTAGTTGATGGAGAAATAATTATTAATCCAAATGAAGAAGAAAGAGAAAATAGCGATCTTGATCTTGTAGTTGCAGGCAGCAAAGATGCAATTATGATGGTAGAAGCAAGTGCTAATGAGGTAAGTGAAGAAAAAATATTAGAAGCAATGGATGCTGCTCATACTGAAATCAAAAAGATTATTTCTTTACAGGAAGATATCAGAGAAGAGGCAGGTAAGGAAAAAATGCCTTTTGAATCTCCAACTGTAGATGATGAGATTCAGACTCAAGTTGATCAAATTCTTGGTGATAAGATGAAAGAAGCAATTCAAATTCAGGAAAAAAAGTCAAGAAGTGATAGGCTTGATGAGCTTAAAGAAGAGCTAAAAACTACAATTAATCCTGAAGAAGACGAAGCAATCAATAAACAGCTTGAATTAGCATTTGAAAAAATGATTAAAAAGTCTGTTAAGGGCTTAATTATTGATGATGGAGTTCGTCCTGATGGTAGAGATTATGATGAAATCAGACCTATCTGGGCAGAAGTTGACTTTGTACCAAGAGCACATGGATCTGGAGTCTTTACCAGAGGTGAAACTCAGGCTTTAAGTGTTTTAACTCTAGGATCAGCTAGAGATGAACAGACCATATTTGGACTCGGTGAAAATGAGACCAAACGTTATATGCATCACTACAATTTCCCATCTTTCTGTGTTGGTGAAACATCTCCAATGCGCTCTCCAGGAAGAAGAGAAATCGGACATGGTACTTTAGGTGAAAAAGCATTGCTGCCGGTTATTCCGTCTGAAGAAGATTTTCCATATACAATCAGAATTGTATCTGAAGTATTAGAATCAAATGGATCTTCATCTCAGGCAAGTATCTGTGGTAGTAGTTTAGCTTTAATGGCTGCTGGAGTACCAATTAAAGCACCTGTGGCAGGTATTGCAATGGGATTAATGAAAAAAGATGATGAGATTGTAGTTCTATCAGATATTCAGGGCTTTGAAGATTTTCATGGAGACATGGACTTTAAAGTTGCTGGAACTAAAGATGGTATTACAGCTTTACAGATGGATATGAAATTAAAAGGTCTATCTTCTGAAGTCTTAAAAGAAGCTTTAGCCAAAGCTAAAAAAGGTAGAATGCATATTATGGATAAAATGCTGGATGTTATCCCAGAAGCTCGTCCAGAATTATCTCCGAATGCACCTGCAATTATTACTATGAATATTAATCCAGAAAAAATTAGATTTGTTATTGGTCCTGGTGGTAAAATGATCAATAAGATTATTGATGAAACTGGTGCCGACATCGATATTGAAGATGATGGATTAGTTAAGATTATGACTACTGATCAGGAAGGCGGACAAAAAGCTAAGGAAATGATAGAACGTCTAACTGAAGAAGTAGAAGTTGGTAAAATATATCAGGGTACAGTTAAAAAAATCATGAACTTTGGTGCCTTTGTTGAAATTCTACCAAATAAAGATGGGCTTGTCCACATTTCTGAATTAGCCGATCGCCATGTTAAAGAAGTTGGCGATGTTGTTTCTATAGGAGATGAAATTCCTGTAAAAGTTATTGAAATAGATAATCAGGATAGAATTAATTTATCCCTTAAAGATGCAAAAAAAGAACTAGAAGAAAAAGAGTAAATATTATAATATAAAGAATAGTACTTGGAGTTGAGAATTTAATGATTTTAGGCAAACATGTTTCTATAGCTGGCGGTCTTGACAAAGCTTTTAAAAGAGCAGCTAACATTGGCTGTAATTCACTGCAGATTTTTGTCAAAAATCCACGCGGCTGGAAAATGCGCGAGGTTATGGCAGAAGAAGTAGAAAAATTCAAGGCAGCTAGAAAAAAATATAAGATAGATCCAGTTGTAGTTCATGCAGCTTATTTGATTAATTTAGCATCTCCAAAAGATGAATTATGGGAAAAATCAATTTCAGCTCTTAAGTCTGAATACCAACGCTGTGACAGGCTCGGAGCTGAATACCTGATTTTCCATCCAGGCAGCCACACAGGTTCTGGTTTAGAAACGGGTATCCAAAGAATTGCTGAGGCTTTAAATCAAATTTTAGCTGAGGTTAAAAATGAAACTATGATTCTTTTAGAAAACACTGCTGGTGCAGGTACAAGTATCGGTGAAGAATTTTCACATTTAAAGGCTATTTTAGAAGCTGTAGATCATTCTGAGAGACTAGGTGTTTGCATAGATAGTTGTCATGCTTTCACTGCCAAATATAATCTGGCAATAGAGGAAGGTTTAGAGGAATTAATCAACGATTTTGAAAATATAATTGGTCTTAAACATTTAAAAGTTGTTCACCTCAATGATTCTAAACATGACTGCTGTACAAATAAAGATGAGCATGCTCATATTGGTAAAGGAAAAATTGGAGATCAAGCTTTTAAAAGATTAATTAATCATCCGAAATTGAAAGATAAAGTTTTTATTTTAGAAACACCCCAATTTGATGAAAAAAAAGAAGATGATGATGTTATATTATTAAAGCAATTAAGGGAGGACTAACCTTGTCTGCTAGTGCCGAAATGTTATTAGAAGTTGGAAGTACAATAAAAAAAGAGATTGAAACTGCTTCTGGTAATGAAATATTTATTAGAGCTCAATTAAATAATAAGAATATAATTAAAGAAATTGAAGTACTGGCTAGAGGTAACAGTAATTCTGCACCTGCTGTAATTAATAACATAATGGCTGGAGAAATGATAATTCACAATCATCCATCAGGTGATCTAACACCATCTGCTGCAGATATCAGGCTGGCTGCTAAAATGGCAGCAAGAGAAGTCGGTTTTGCTATTATTAATAATCAGGCTGATCAAATTTATGTAGTGGTTGAAGCTGGTACCAAAAAAGAGAAACAGAAATTAGATAAAAAAGAAATTTTAAATTATTTTAAAAAAGAGGGAAAATTGGCTCAGGAGTTAGAGCGCTTTTCGGAAAGAAAAGAGCAGCTTGTTACTGCTGAAAAAATTATTGATTCTTTTAATAAGCATCAATTTGATTTTATTGAGGCTGGAACAGGAACCGGTAAATCTTTTGCCTATTTAATACCAGCTCTTTTTTATAATAATTTAAATCAGGCTAGAATAGTTATTTCAACAAATACAATTAATTTACAGGAACAGCTGATAAATAAAGATCTTGTAACTTTACAGAGAGTTTTAGACTTTGATTTTAATGCTGTTTTAGTCAAAGGTAGGAATAATTATCTTTGTTTACGTAAGTTTAAAAATTTCAAGAAAAACTTTGATAATAATGAATTAGAGATAGATAAAACTCTTTTTAATGAGTTAAATGACTGGAAAAAACATACCGAAAGTGGCGAAAAATCAGAGATAAATTTTCAGTTAAAAAAATCTGTTTGGAATCAAATTGCAGCAGAAAGCGATCTCTGTTTAAAAACATCCTGTCCTTTTTATTCTAATTGTCATTTTATGCAGGCTAGAAAAGCAATATATAAAGCTGATATTTTGATAGTTAATCATCACCTTTTATTGTCTGATGCCAGAGTTAAAGACGATACTGGTTCAGTAGATAGAGGCATTTTACCTAATTTTAATCATTTAATTATAGATGAGGCCCATAATATTGGTGAGATTGCAACAGATCATCTTGGTCATCCTTTATATCAGCCTCTGCTCGATAATTGGCTTAAGAGGTTGAGTGGTGATAAAAACTCTCTTTTATCGGAAATTAGAGAGGATATAGCATTTACAGTTGATAGTGATCAAAAGCGGCTGAGGGATTTACTTGATAAACGTTTAATTCCTACAACCCAAAAAATAAGGGATTTAATTCCTCAATATTTTAATGAATTAAAAGATTTAATTGCAGATTATAAAGATAAAAAAATTACAGTTAATAAAAATTTGCAGTCAAATCCAAAGTGGGAGGAATTTTATAAAACTGCTCAGGATCTTGCTGCTTATTTAAAAAATAATTTTTCGTATTTGCAGATGATATATGAAAACTTATATCTAGGTTTAGAAGCTGAAACAGACGAAAACGAAATGAAAATTAAATCAAGTATTAACCGCTGTCATGATCTTATAAAACGTATAGAATTTAATTTAGAGGCAGCAGATGATGATTACGTTTTCTGGTTGGAGTCGAGCTATTATCGGGGCACTGAACAAATTGTGCAGAAATCTGCTCCGATTGACGCAGGTAAATTTTTGCCTGACATGCTTTGGTCAAAACTAACAAATGTAATTTTTACCTCGGCTACTATAACTGCTGCTAATTCTTTTGATTACTTTTATAGAGAAACTGGAATTAAAACAGCAGAAGAATTAAAAGTAGAGTCACCTTTTGACTATTCAAAACAGGCTGAATTACTAATTCCACTTAATTTTCCTGATCCAAGCAATAATAAATTTTTGAAAGAATTGGTGATTAACCTTAAAAAGATAATTTCTAAAAGCAGGGGTTCAACTATGGTATTATTTACTTCTTACAGGATGTTGAGTTACTGTTTCAACAACTTAAAAGATGAACTGGAAGAACAGGGAATTAGAATTTTATCTCAGTCTAAATTATCCCGTAATTATATTATGCAGGAGTTTAGAGCAGAATATAATACAGTTATCTTTGGGACTTCAAGTTTTTGGGAGGGCGTAGATTTGCCCGGGGATATTTTGAAATATTTAATTATGGTTAAACTGCCTTTTCCTGTGCCGGGAGAGCCCTTGTATCAGGCAAAAGAAGATTTATTAAAAGAAAAAGGCTTAAATCCATTTTACAATCTTGCCTTACCTCAGGCAGTTATTAAATTTAGGCAGGGATTTGGTCGTCTAATTCGTTCCAAAAAGGATAAAGGTTTAATTATTTTATTTGATAGAAGAGTTAAGAGTAGATCATATGGACAGAAGTTTTTAGATTCCTTACCTGAAGGATGTCCTGTTTCAGAAATAAATTGTAATGAGCTGCTTGAAAAAATAAATTATAATGGAGTTTAAATATGAAAAATAAAAGTTTATTTAACCAGATGTTTTTTGTAATCTTAATAATTAGCTTCTTTTCTGCAGCTGCTTATGCTGCTCCCAATTTAAGCTTGATTTATGTAATTCAACAGGGGGATACGCTTTCGGAAATAGCAGCAGAATATAATGTAGATCTCAACAAATTAAAAGCAGAAAATGGAATTACTAATACAGCCAGTATTAAAATGGGCGATGAGTTAGTTATTCCACAAAAAAATATTAAAAAAAATAAGTCTAATTTGAAAAATGAGGCGCTTTTTGAGGAGTATAGTTCTCAGAAAAAAGAACTTTCATTTACTATTAATACTCATTATGCCGCCAGAATTAATCCAGGTCACCAGGCACCTAATATTGATAAAATACCAAAAGATAAAATTATTAATTATTATGTAGGGCCAGGAGATACCCTTTATGATCTTGCTCGCGATTTTAGCACTACAATTGGTACTATTTTAGCTTTAAACAATAAAAAAGATAGCTTTTTGCGAAGTGGTGAGAAAATTCGCTTACCAGTTCATAATTTAACTTCACATCAGATTTTAAATAAAAGAGTCAGTAAGCAGGAACTTAATCTTTTAGCAAGAGCTATTCATGGAGAATCTCGGGGAGAACCTTATTTAGGTCAGGTAGCTGTAGCTGCAGTAATTATCAATAGAGTTCTCAGTCGTCAGTTTCCTAATAATTTTGCTCAAGTTATTTATCAGGGAGGACAGTTCTCAGCTGTTAGTGATGGTCAAATCAACCTGACTCCAAATCAGAGCGCTTATAGAGCAGCCAGAGATGCTTTAAGAGGTAGTGACCCTACTAATGGAGCTCTCTATTTTTACAATCCTAAAACAGCAACTAGAGTTAGTTTTTTTAAAGGTAGAAGAGTTATAACTAAAATTGGGGATCATTTGTTTATAGAATAGAGGTGTATTTCTTGTTTTATCATATTAATAAAACCGTCCAGCTTTTTAAAATGAAGCTGGCTTATTTTTTTATAATAACATTTATAATCATCTTAATGTTTTCAGCAGCAGTTTCACCAACAGTTTCAGCAGCCGAAAATATATATTATTTAAGCGAATATAGTGGTTCAAGGTTAACACCAATTTATAAAGTAGAAAGGCATGATAAGAAAATAAGCCTGACAATTGATGGCGCTTGGGGCAGCAATAAAACGGAAGCCCTGCTAAAGTTATTTAAAGCTGAGTCGATTCCGGTTTCATTTTTCTTTGCTGGGATCTGGTTAGAAAACAATCCGAATTTAGTTAATAAAATTATTGAAGCAGGACATCAAATTTATAACCACTCTTACAGCCATCCTCATTTTAATTATTTAAATCAAAAAGAGATAGAAAAAGAATTACTTAAGACAGAAGAAATAATAAATAAATATCAGAAAAAAAATGCAAACCCCAAGTTTTTTAGACCCCCATATGGAGAATATAATGAACTTGTAATTAAAACAGCAAGAGAACTTAATTATCAAGTAGTTCAGTGGAGTCTTGATTCTCACGACTGGATGGATCCTGGCAAGGAATATATTATAAATAGAATAAATAAAAATATAAGTTCTGGAGATATAATTCTTTTTCACAATAATTCTAATAATATTGTTGAAATACTTTCAGAAATCATTCCAATGCTTAAAAAAGAATATCAATTTGTCAAAATTAAAGATCTAATTTATAATAATAACTATCAGATTAATTCTTTGACTGGTTTACAATCTAAAATAAAGGATGATGATAATGGAAATTATGGTAGAAAGACTAAATAAAGAAGTAGAATTACCTCAATATCAACATTATGGAGAGGATGCAGGACTTGATCTCCATGCAGCAGAAGCATTGACAATTAAAAGCGGAGAATATAAACTAATAAAAACTGGCTTAAAAATTGCTGTGCCAAAAGGTTATGCAGCTTTTGTTTATCCCCGGAGTGGGTTAGCGCTAAAAAAGGGTGTAACTGTCTTAAATGCAGATGGAGTTATTGATTCAGGTTATAGAGGTGAGGTTGGGGTTATTTTAATTAATCACGGTCCAGAAGATTTTGAAATAAACTTAAATGACCGTATCGCCCAGTTAATAATTCAAAAAGTAAATATAATTGAATGGAATGAAGTCGATAATTTAAGTGAAAGTCAGCGTGGGGATGGCGGCTTTGGCCATACTGGAGTAAAAAAGAAGTGAGGAAGGGAAATAATATGACAGAAATTAAAGTTCCTGCAACATCGGCAAATCTTGGTCCTGGTTATGATACTTTGGGACTTGCTTTAACTTTATTTAACAATTTCAGAATAAAAAAAAGAAATGATCAGCAGCTGAAGATAAAAGTTATTGATAAAAATCGGAATAAGCAGATAGAGATTGCTGATTCAGATAATTTGATCGCTCAGGCTTACAAAAAATATTTCAATTTTTTAGAAGAAGATTTAATTGGAGCAGAGATAATAGAGGAAATGAACAGTCCTTTAGCCCGGGGATTAGGCAGCAGTGCTTCTGCAATAATTGGTGGCCTAGCAGCAGCTGCAGTAATATCTAATCAATTAATATCAGAAAATGATTTTATTCAGCTTGCTGTTCAACTGGAAAAACATCCAGATAATGTTGTTCCAGCTCTTGTTGGAGGTTTAACGATTAATTTTAATTGCAATAACAACTTTGATTATTATAAAATAGATGTGGACCAGAATATTAATTGTATTTTATTAGTACCTGATTATGAACTAAAAACTGAAAAACTGCGCAGTGTTTTACCTAATGAGATAAATTATTCGCAAGCTATTTCAAATTTAAGTAGGATTAGCCTTTTAACTGCAGCCTTTATAAATAAAGATTATAATTTATTAAAAACTGCAATGGATGATCAGCTGCATCAGCCTTATAGAAAAAAATTAATTAAGGGATTTGACCAAATCATAAGTGAAGCTTATAATAATGGTGCTAAAGGAGCTGCTTTAAGTGGTGCTGGGCCAACAATCTTAGCTCTAGCAGTTGAAAATGAGAAGCTGATTGCTGAAAAAATGGAAGAAGTATATAATTCACTGGCAATAGATTCAACATCTTATATAGTTAAAGTTAGCAACAGCAGTTTATATCAAAGTCTAAAAGAGGAGATATCTAAAGATGTATAAAATAGCTTTAATAGCTAATCAAAAATCTTTTAATTCATTTATAAGTTTTTTTGAAGAAAATAAAAATAAAATAGAAAAATTAATATCACAAAAAATAAAAATAGATTACATATTTAATACTTCTTTAGAGACAGAGATCAAAGTTGATCAGGAAAACTTTACTAATTATAAATCTATTAAAAAAGCAGAAAATTTTAATGATCTACTGCAAAATTCTAAAGCAAAAAGTATTATTGAATTAAATCCAACTGAAGAATCTAAAGATTATATATTTAAGATTTTAAAAAGTAATAAAAATATAATTACTTTTAATAAAAAAGTAGTTGCTGAAAATTTTAAGGAAATTAAAAATTTAGAAAAGAAATATCGAAGCAGAGTCTATTTTTCTGCAGCTTTTTCTCCACTGCCTCTAAAAACACTGATTGATAATTTTTTTGCAATGGATGAAATCACGGGAATGGATGCTATTTTAAATGCGACTACAAATTATATTTTAACTGAGATGGCCAAAAATACAATTTCGATGAAAGAGACAATTGAACAAGCTGAAAAAGCTAGTTATACTGAAGAAAATCCTGATATAGATTTGACTGGCTTAGATAGTTTATATAAGATTATTTTATTATCTAATTTATTTTATAATACTGCTGTAGACCCCGAATTAGTAAAGGTCAAAGGGATCAAAGGTATTACAAGTTATGATTTAATTTATGCAGAAGAACTAGGTTATAAAATAAAATTGATAAGTTCAGTAAAAAAAGAAAAGCAAAAACTATATATTGGAGTCAGACCAAATTTAATTAGTAAAAATAGTTATTTGGCTTCAGTTAATGAAAACAGCAATGCTGTTGAATTAGTATCTAAATACAACTCAAAAATAACTTTTAAAGCAGAAAATAATGATTCAGCACTATATAATCTGCTGAGTTTAGATTTGATTAACGCAGTTAACCATAATAATAACAATAAAATGGATATTGGTTTAGAAAAAAATCCAGAAAACAGCTTTGATTTATACCATAATCAAAAGAGATCATTTTATATCAGACTGCAGCTTGAAAAAGATGAAGAAATTATAGAGAATATAAAAAATATATTTTCAGAAAAAAATCTAGCAGACTTAATTTTACATGACAATTTAACTGAAACCCCACTGCTGCCAGTGATAATCATAACAAAGGAAATCAAGGAAAAAGACCTAGAAATAATACTGCAAGAAGTCGAGGAGCTAAAAGGAGTATTAACTGTTAATAATATTATACCAGTTAAAGCAGAATAATAATTTTATAACAATAGGAAGGTGAAACAATTGTCATTAATTGTACAAAAGTATGGAGGAAGTTCAGTAGCGAATGCAGAGTTAATTAAAAATGTTGCCAAACGAGTAATTGAGGGATATGAGGCAGGCAATCAAATGATTGTTGTTGTATCTGCAATGGGTGACACAACTGATCATTTAATTGAATTAATGGGTGATATAACTGATGATCCAGACCCAAGAGAAGTAGACATGCTGTTAACTACAGGTGAGCAGGTTTCAATTGCACTTTTAACTATGGCAATTCATTCTTTAGGTTATCCAGCAATATCTTTAACAGGAAGCCAAATGAAAATAAAAACAAACGAAAAACATAATCAGGCAATGATAACCGATATTGACACAACCCGTTTAAAAAGGGAGTTATCTGAAAACAAAATTGTTATAGTCGCTGGTTTTCAAGGGGTAAATGAGAATCAGGATTTTACAACTTTAGGTAGAGGTGGTTCTGATACAACAACCGTCGCAGTAGCAGCTGCTATCAAGGCAGATCGCTGTGAAATCTATTCTGATGTAGATGGTGTTTATACAGCAGATCCAAGGCTTGTAAAAAATGCAAGTAAATTAGATTATATTTCATATGAAGAAATGCTTGAGTTAGCAAATTTAGGAGCAAATGTCTTACACCCAAGAGCAGTAGAGTTAGCAAATAATTATAATTTAAAATTATATATAGCATCAAGTTTTAATAAGACTAAAGGAACAATTGTTAGAGGGGATGAAAAAATGGAAGGTAAAAAAAATGTAGTAGGAGTAGCGAGTGATTTAGGAGAAATTAAGATTACTGTAGAAAGAGTACCTGATGAGCCTGGTATAGCTGGTAAGATGTTTAGATCATTGGCTGACTTTGGAGTAAATGTTGATATGATTATTCAGAACTTACAGCGGGATGAGCTTAATGATATAACATTTACGATTAATCAGGAGCAGGAAAAATTGGCAGTAAAGGTGCTGGAAAAAATTAAACGTGAATTAAGATTTAACAACTATAGTATTGATCGAGATGTAGCCAAAATTTCTATAGTAGGAGCTGGAATGCAGTCTACACCAGGTGTTGCCGCCAGAATGTTTACATCATTAGGAGAAAATAGTATCAACATTGGAATGATTACAACCTCTGAAATCAAAATTTCTTGTTTAATTAAAAAAGAAGATGCTAATAATGCAATTAATGTTTTACATCAGGAATTTAAATTAGATGAAATTAATAATTAAATATTGCAAAATCTTTATTTTTAACATATAATTAATTTAGATAAATTTAACATTTCAATTGACTACTTTTATATTTTAAATTATAATAAAAGGAGGCTAAAATATGAATGTAAAGAAAAAAGGAGAAGTATATCGCTGTGAGATTTGCGGTAATGTTGTTGAGGTAAAGGAAGCTGGCGGTGGAGAGCTGATTTGCTGTGGCGAACCAATGAAGCTAGAAGAATAATTATAAAAAATTTTATTAGGGCCCGGGGTTTATTCTCCGGGCTTTTAAATGCTTAAACTACAAAAATTTAGTGATTTTTATTTATTTCTTAAAGGATTTTGCTCCGTTTACGAGAAGTAAATACAATAGAAAATATTATATGTGAGAATATTATAAGTGAGAATATTATAAGTGAAATTATTATAAAAATTTATAATTATATTTTTAATACTCTATAAAATTAGATAAATTGAATATTCAGGGAGGAAATTTATAAAATGAATTATTTCGAAAAGAAAAAGATTAAAGATGTTTTAGAAGATAAAATTGATAATTATAAAGATGTTATTGTTATGGGATGGGTTAGAACAAAAAGAGTCTCAAAAAATATTGCCTTTATAGAGATCAATGATGGAAGTGCACTTAAAAATTTACAGCTTGTTATTTTAAATCCTGATCAACATCCACTGGCTGATATTAATACAGGAGCCAGCATTAAGGTCAAAGGATATATTGATAAAGTCGAAGGTCGAGAACAGGATGTAGAAATGAAGGCTGAAGAAATTGAAATTATTGGTGAAGCACCTGAAGATTTTATTCTCCAGAAAAAAAGACACAGTTTTGAATTTTTAAGAGAAATTGCTCATCTAAGAGCTAGAACAAATACTTTTGGAGTAGTAAATCGTTTCCGCAGTAAGATGTCTTATGCAGTACATAATTATTTTTATAATAAAGACTTCAAATACGTCCATACTCCAATTATTACTTCAGGTGATGCTGAGGGAGCTGGAGAAGTATTTAAAGTTACTACACTTGATTTTGACAAGCTTCCCAAAACAGAATCTGGCGAAATAGATTACAGTCAGGACTTCTTTGCTGAAGAAACTGGTTTAACAGTGAGTGGACAGTTAGAAGCAGAATTGATGGCCACAGCTCTTGGAGATGTATATACTTTTGGTCCAACTTTTAGAGCTGAAAATTCTAACACTTCTCGTCATGCTTCAGAATTTTGGATGATTGAGCCGGAAATGGCATTTTGTAATCTAGATGAGATGATGTCTCTAATGGAAGATTTCATTAAAAATCTATTTAAATTTGCGCTGGAAGAAGCCGAAGAAGAGATGGACTTTTTTAATCAACGAATTGATGAAGGCCGGAGAGAAATGATAGAAGAAATTATTGGTTCAGATTTTGGTAGAGTAACTTATACTGCAGCAATAGAAATTTTAGAAAATAGTGATGAGGACTTCGAATTTCCGGTAAGTTGGGGAATTGATTTGCAGTCTGAACATGAAAGATATTTAACCGAAAAGCATTTTAAAAAGCCAATAATGGTTTATAATTACCCTAAAGATATAAAAGCATTTTACATGCGTCAAAATGAAGATGGAAAAACAGTTGCAGCTGTTGACTGTTTAGTCCCCGGTGTTGGCGAAATCATCGGAGGAAGTCAGCGTGAAGAAAGATATGATAAATTAAAGAGCCGAATGGAAGAATTAAATATGGATCTGGAAAAATATGAGTGGTTTTTAGATATTAGAAAATATGGTTCAGTACCTCATTCCGGTTTTGGACTAGGTTTTGAAAGATTATTAATGTATTTATCAGGTATGCAGAATATAAGAGATGTTATTTCTTTCCCTCGTACTCC
Source organism: Halanaerobium saccharolyticum subsp. saccharolyticum DSM 6643 (assembly GCF_000350165.1). NCBI lineage: Bacteria > Bacillati > Bacillota > Clostridia > Halanaerobiales > Halanaerobiaceae > Halanaerobium > Halanaerobium saccharolyticum. Next base: position 113,725 of record NZ_CAUI01000015.1, on the reverse strand, counting down.
TGGTAGTGCTAAATTTTAATAGAAAATAATTTATTGATGAGGAGAAATTAAATGATAAATAGAGAGAGCTTAATTTTGAATATTTCTTTATTATTAGTCTTGCTTTTATTTTTGAATTTAAATGTTTTAGCTGCTGAAAAAATAAATAGTGATTTAATAGTGTTTTCTGCTGAACCTGAAGGAGTTACAGCTGCTGTAGCTGCAGCTCGAGAGGGTAAGGATGTTACCCTGCTGATGAGCAGAGAAAAACCAGGTGGATTAATGACCTATGCTGCCTTAAATTTTTTAGATTTAAATTATGACAGCAGCTCCAGAAATATTAATCATGGAATTTTTTCAGAATGGCATCAAAAGCTTGGCTCCTCTATTTCTTTTTCCCCTCAAAAAGCAGAATCTGCATTCGAAGAAATGCTGGCTGCAGAAGAGAATATTAGAATTATTAATTCAGTTAAACTTCAGTCAGTAAAACTCAAAGATAAGTCAATTGATTACTTAAGAATCGAAAAGAATGATGAAATTTATAATTTAAGTGCTGATTATTTTATTGATGCGTCTCAGGATGGAGATCTTGCTGCAGCAGCTGGCGAAGATTATTTTATCGGTACAGCTGATATAAATCTAAAAAATAGTTGGATGGCTTCAACTCAGATATTAAAATTTTCTAATGTTGAGCCGTTGAAGCTAAAAAAAGCAGTTAGAAATAATAAATACCAAAATAGTTATTTCAAAAATGATCATGCCTGGGGATTTTCTAGTTTCGGCAAAAGTTACCAGTCTCAAAATAAAAATTTACGCTTAAGAGGTTTAAATATTGTATTTATTAATAATAATGGTGCTTATGATGCTTATATTAATGCTCTTTTGTTATTCAATGTGGATCCTCTTTCTGAAAAATCTATTGCTAAAGCTAAAAAAGAAGCAGCTGCAGAAGCGAAATTAATATTAGAATATTTAAAAAATAATTTAGAAGGTTTTAAAAATGCTAAATTAAATGATTTACCTGAAGAACTTTATCGAAGAGAGAGTAGACATTTTATAACTGAATATCAATTAAAAATTCAAGATATATTTAGACAAAAAATATTTAAAGATGCTATTACAATTGCTTCTTATCCTCTAGATTATCAAGCATCAGCTGAAGATTATCCTGGCTTTGTTTTATTTAATCCAGAGTATTATTCGATTCCTCTCAGAACCTTAATTGCCAAAAAGAATAATAATTTAATGATTGTTGGACGAAGTAGTGGTTATAGTTCGCTGGTAGCAGCTAGTGCAAGAGTTTTACCGCCGGCAATGAATACTGCTGAAGCTGCAGCTATTGCGGTTTCGGAGGCTATTGATAAAGAAAAATCTCTGTCTCAAATTGCAGAATCTGAGGCTAGTTTAAATAAAATTCGTTCAAGTTTAAATATTGACCTTGAAAAATATCCAACAGAATCTCCAATAATAGATGATTCACAACTTTTAGGAAGTTTAGAAAAACTGCTTTCTTGGGGTATTACAATTGGAGGCTATAATAATAATTTTAAATTAGAGATACCACCAACTGAAAAAGAATTTATAGCAATTATTTTAAAAATCATGCAGAAAAAAGAGGCTGAAAACCTTTATGAGTGGGTTCCTGGTAGTCTTGAGACTCTTAGTTCAAATAAAAAGCTAACTACTACTAATGCCCTCAAATTACTGCTGGCAGCAGAAAGTCAGCGTGTATTGGAAATAGAAGAAACAGATTATTTTAAAAAAGCACTGGAAATGGAATTGATACCTGATAAATTAATTGTTGTTTTAACAAAGGATAGAATAATGAGTCGTAAAGAAATGATTATTTTAGCAGCACATTATTTAGAGCGTTTTGAAACTCCATCTGACTTGAAAGATATTAGGGGTGAGTATTTTGACTAATGAAAGCAGCTATCATACATATTATCCCTCTCCAATTGGTATTTTAAAAATTAAATTTAATAAGCATTCTTTATTAAGTATTGAGTTTGATGATCATCTACGGGAAGTAAAAAACAATTGTCAAAAGAATTTTTATGATGATCCCAAAATTTTACGGATTTATAATCTGATTTTTGACCAGCTTAATCAGTATTTTTTAGGTAATAGAGCCTCGTTTGAAATTCCTCTCGAATTAGAAGGCAGCGATTTTGAACTAAAGGTCTGGAATTATTTAAAAAAAATTCCTTATGGCAAAACATTTTCTTACTCTGAAGTAGCTGCTGATATTGGACATTCAGGTGCTGCAAGAGCCGTTGGTCAGGCTAATTCTCGCAATCCAATATCAATAATAATTCCCTGCCACAGAGTAATATCAGCTGATGGTAGTATCAACGGTTATGCCGGTGGTGTTTGGAGAAAAAAATGGCTTTTAAATCATGAGAATAACAAAAGCAAAAATATAGAAAGGAAGATTTCTTTTGTCTAAAGAATTGAAAAAAAGAGAAGAAATTGATGAAAAATATAAATGGAATTTAAATGACATTTATGCTGATGATTCAAGTTTTGAATCAGAACTTGAAACTGTCTTAGAAGAGGTTAAAAACATTAAGCAATTTAAGGAAAATTTTACAGAGAATGCAGCTAAGCTGCTGGAAGCTCTAAATGAAATTATGGAAATTGAGAAAAAAACTGCAAAATTATATACTTATGCTCATATGAAATATGATCAAAACACTCAAAATGATAAATATCAAAATTATAAAAATAAAGCGATGATGTGTTATAATAAGCTTTCAAATTCTACTTCCTTTATGGTGCCAGCAATTATTCAGTTGGGAGAAGAACGGTTAGAAAAGTTTAAATCAGATAATGAAGAACTTGAATTTTATAATCATTTTTTTGATAATATTTTAAGGCAAAAAGAACATTATCTTTCTGCAGCTGAAGAAAAGATATTAGCACTGGCTGGTGAGGTCACACAGAGCTCTGAAAATATCTTCAGTATGTTAAATAATGCAGATTTAGAATTCCCATTGATTAAAGATGAAAACAATGAGGAATTACGTTTAACTCATGGTAGATATATTGATTTATTAAAAAATGAAGACCGTCGAGTTAGAGAAGATGCCTTTGAGGGCATGCATGGTGAATATGAAAAGCTAGAAAACACATTTGCAGCGGTACTTGATAGTTCAGTTAAAGGTGATGTATTTTATGCCAGGGCTAGAAAATATGATAGTGCCTTAGAATCTGCTCTGGATAATGATAATATTTCAACAGATGTTTATAATAATTTAATTGATACTGTTTCTGATAATTTAGAACCCTTACATCAATACATGGAGCTCAAAAAAGAACTGCTTAATTTAGACGAGCTTCATATTTATGATGTTTATAAACCTTTGATTGAGGATATTGAGCTTAAATTCAAATATGAAGAAACAAAAGAAATAATTAAAAATGCTGTAAAGCCTTTAGGTCAAAACTATATCGAAACAGTAGAGAAAGGATTCAACTCAGGCTGGATAGATGTTTACGAAAATAAAGGAAAGCGATCTGGAGCTTATTCCAGCGGTTGTTATGGTGTGCATCCTTATATTTTAATGAATTACACTCAAGATATCGGTAATTTATTTACTTTAATTCATGAAATGGGTCATGCAATGCACAGCTATTATTCCAATAAAAATCAGCCTTATTTATATGCTGATTACAAGATATTTGTAGCAGAAGTTGCTTCAACTTTAAATGAAAATTTGTTAATTGACTACATGTTGGAAAATGCTCAAAGCAGAGAAGAAAAACTTTATCTTTTAAATTATTATCTAGAAGGATTTAGAGGTACAGTTTATAGGCAGACAATGTTTGCTGAATTTGAGAAAATGATTCACGAGAGTGTTGAAGCAGGAGAGAGCTTAACTTCTCAGGCAATGAAAAGCATGTATAGAAAGTTAAACAAAAAATATCTTGGTAATACTTTAATAATTGATGAGAAGTTGGATTATGAGTGGGCCAGAATTCCGCATTTTTATTATAATTTCTATGTCTATAAATATGCTACTGGTTATTCGGCGGCAGCAGCACTTGCAGAAAAAATTAAGAATGAAGGTCCAGCTGCAGCAGCAAAATATTTAGAGTTCTTAAAGGCTGGGGGCAGTGATTACCCACTTAATATTTTAAAAAATGCTGGTGTTGATATGGAAAAATCTCAACCTATAGTAAATGCAGCTGCTAAGTTTAAAAACTACTTAAAACAGCTGCAGGAATTAGTCTAAAGCTTAATTATAAAAATTTAAGTATAAATTATAATTATTTATTAAAAAAATTAATTATATCTTGAGCACATCTTTTTTTCTCAAGATCATTGATTATTACATGGGATGATTTTTGATAGATCTTTTGATCTGTTAAAAATTGTCCCATATTTTCATTTAAAAATGTTTTGATTTTATTAGTTGCTACCTGTTGATCATTAGTTGATAAAATAAGTTGAGTCTCCGTTTTTATATTATCTACTGCCTGACGTGCTTTTTTGATCAGTTTATATAATTCTGCCAGTGCTTCAGTATAATAATTAAAGCTGTAGTTTTTATGAAAATCAATTTCAGCATCACTTAGATTTTCTTGATCTAGCTTAAAATTATTATCTATTTTTTTTATGAAATGTTTGATATAAGGAGTAAAAACTATATTTTTATCCTTTGTAAAAAAAGCCGGAGCAACTAATGATAATTTTTTTATCTCAAATTTAGAAGCAATTAAAGCAGCAAGCAGTCCTCCCATTGAAATTCCAGCTAGATAAATTTCTTGAAAATCATTTTTTAAATAAAGATAACTATCTACAGCTTTTCGCAGCCACTGATCTGCGTTACTATTTAAAAAATCATTAATATTAGTTCCATGCCCAGGAAGACGAGGAACATAGACTGGAAGACTTAATGTTTTATTAATTTTTTTAGCTGTATAGCTCCAGTTACTACTTTTACCACCAAAACCGTGCAGCAGCAGAACTGCTTTTTGCTGCCGCTTAGAGTCGAATCCTAATTTAATTTCTTTGGCTAGAGGATTAATTTTAGTTGAAGCATCTATTTTATTTAAATCCATTATTGATCACCCTTATCTTTTATCTAATTTTACTACAACTTTTCTTTTAATTCAAAAAAGATATGATAATCTCAGATGTTTGGCAAAGAAATTGTATTATATTTTAAATTTAGAAGTAAAAGTGATAGAATAATAGCTAGATAATTGATAAAAAAACAAATAAAAAAATAATAGGAGGTGATGGTTTAATAGTTTTTTGCTATTAAACTAAAATATGAAAGAAAAAATAATTAAAGCAGCAGAAAGTTTAAGAGATGATATGATTTTAAGCACTCAGGAATTAGTTAAAATTCCAAGTGTTGAGGCAGAAGCCGAGGGTGATTACCCTTATGGTAAAGAAGTATATAAAGCTCTGGCTAAAGCAATAGAAATTTCTGAAGCTATGGGTTTTAAAACAAAAAATATAGATAATCAGGCTGCTCATGTAGAAATGGGAGCAGGAGAGGAAATTTTGGCTCTACTCTGTCATGTTGATGTAGTGCCTGAGGGGAGTAATTGGACTTATCCTCCTTATGCAGCTGAGGTTCATGATGGGAAGATTTTTGGTCGAGGAACAATAGATGATAAAGGGCCAGCAGCAGCTGCCTTATACGCTATGAAAATTGTAAAAGATTTAGATATCAAATTAAATAAAAGAGTCAGATTAATACTGGGTACAAATGAAGAATCCGGTATGGCATCTCTAAAATATTATTTTGAAAAAGAAAAAATGCCAGAACTTGCCTTTAGCCCTGATGCAACTTTCCCTGCAATTCATGCAGAAAAAGGGATTTTAGATCTTAAGTTTACTGCTGATTTAAAGGAAACAGATAAAAACGGTTTAAAATTAGAAAAAATAAAAGGTGGAAATGCTGCCAATATGGTTCCAGATTTTGCAGAGGCAGTTATAAGTGGAATTGAAAAAGAAGAATTAGAAAAACTTCTGACTGAGATTAATTATGAGGCTGCTGATCTAAATTTAGAAGCAGATAATAATAAAATCAAATTATCATATTCAGGAATTTCAGCACACGGCAGTATGCCTGAAGATGGGAAAAATGCAATTTCTTATTTGATTAATATTTTAGCTGAACTCCCGTTTTCAAATGCTAAAGTAAAAGAATTTTTAAATTTTTATCAAAAGAAAATAGGAATTGAATATGATGGTGCTTCAATTGGTTGCAAAGATCAAGATGATGTTCCAACAGCTTTAACTTTCAACACCGGAGTAATTAAAGCTGATCAAAATAAAGTAGAATTTATAGTTAATATTCGCTATCCTGTTAAATCAACGGCTGATAAAGTTGTTTCTGATATTAAAGCTAATCTTGAAACTAAGTTAGTTAATTTAGAAATTTTAAGTGATGCCAAGCCTTTATATGTTGCAAAAGATGATCCTTTTATCCAAAAATTGATGGCTGCATATCAGGAATTTACAGGTGATAAAAGTGAACCGATAGCAATTGGAGGCGGAACTTACGCTCGTTTAGTTGATAAAGGTGTTGCCTTTGGTTTGCTTTTTCCGGGCCAGGCTGAAATAGCACATCAAAAAGATGAGTTTATTGAAATTGATAACCTGGTTAAAAGTGCAGCCATATATGCTAAGGCAATAATTGATATTGCTGGGGTGAAAGAAAATGAATAATCAAGCGGAAGAACTTGTGCAATTTCTCAATAGTTCTCCAACTGCTTTTCATGCTGCGGCTGAATTAAAAAAAGAGCTGCAGCAGGAGGGATTTAAAGAGCTTGACCCAAGCGAAAAATGGGATTTAAAAGAGGGGGAGAAATACTTTCTTAGTCGTAATAAATCAGCAGTTGTTGCCTTTATTACAGGCGATGATTTTTTAAATCAGGGTTTTAGAATAATTTCTTCACATACAGATAGCCCTGCTTTAAAAATTAAACCAGACCCTATAATCAAAAAAGACGGTTATTATTTATTAAATACTGAGATTTATGGTAGTCCTATTTTAAATACCTGGTATGATAAAGATTTATCTTTAGCAGGAAAAGTAGTTTTAAAAGATGATACTTCTTTTAGCCTGAACGAAAAATTAATTGATTTTGAAGAAAATTTAGCTGTTATACCAAATCTGGCTATTCATTTAAAAAAAGATATCAATAAAACGGGAAAGATTGATAAGAAAAAGGGTTTAAGAGCTTTAATCAGCCAGACATTAAATCTGGAAACTGCTAAAGATAATAAAGCTCAAGATAATAAAAACGAAACTGATACTCAAAATTCAGGTCAAGAAAATGAATCTTTATTGTTTAAAGACTTAATTGCGCAGTTTACTGACCACAAAAAAGAAGATATTTTAGAAGCTGAATTATATCTTTACCCAACCGAAAAAGCAGAATTTACAGGCCAAAAGAAAGAATTTGTTGCAGCAGGATGTCAGGATAATTTATCAATGGTACATTCAACCTTAAAAGCTCTGCTTGCTTCAGAGGCTAAACCATGGACTCAGATGGCTGTTTTCTATGATAACGAAGAAATAGGCAGCACTACACCTCAGGGCGCAGATTCTCCCTTTGCAGGAAACATAATAAAGAGAATAATTTATAATTTAAATGCACAAAAAGAAGATTATTATAGTATTATTGAAAAATCATTTCTATTATCTGCTGATATGGCTCATGCTCTGCATCCAAATTTCAGTGAAGAATATGATAAAAAAAATAGACCTGTCTTAAATAAGGGGCCGGTTATTAAATATAATGCTAATTTAAAATATACTACTAATGCTTCAACTGCAGCAGTTTTAATTGATTTAATGGAAAAAAATAATATTTCGTATCAATATTATACTAATCGAAGTGATAAAAAAGGTGGCTCTACTATTGGACCTATTGCAGCTACCCAGCTTGGAATTAAGAGTATGGATTTAGGCAGTCCACTGCTGGCTATGCATTCGACTAGAGAATTAGGTGGCAGTTCAGACCACGCTGAAATGATTAAAGTAATGTCTTTATTTTATCAAGAAAACTAGTATTTTTTGTCAGGGAGGAAGTAAAATGTCAAAATTAAAATTTTCAAATTTAGAAAATAGAGTCAACACAATGTCTGCCAAATGGGATAAAAGAAAAGAAATTTTTAATAATGAAAATATATTACCAATGTGGGTGGCGGATTCTGATTGGCAAACAGCTCCTGCTGTTAAAGAAAGCCTTTTAAAAAGAGCTGAAGCCGGTATTTTTGGCTATAGTTTTGCTGATCAAAGTGTTAAGCAGGCAGTGGAAAATTGGCTCAAAAAAAGATTTGATTTAAAAATAGAAAAAGATTGGTTGATTTTTGATACAGGTGTGGTACCGGCAATTAACTTTACGCTCAAGGCAATAACTGAAGAAAATGATGCAGTTATTATTCAGCCCCCGGTTTATAAACCATTTTTTACGGCTGTCAAAAATAATGACTGCAAGTTAATAGAAAATGAATTAATAAATAAAGATGGGCATTATAAAATGGATTTAGCAGGATTAGAAAGTCAGATAAAAGAATCTCAAAAACAGGGTAACCCAGTTAAGGCGATGATTTTTTGCAGTCCTCACAATCCAGTTGGCAGAGTTTGGGACCAAGCTGAACTACTGGAACTGCTGCGTCTATTAAAAAAAGAAGATATTTTTCTTTTGAGTGATGAAATACATTCTGATTTAGTTTATCCTGGATATGAACATCATCCGATCTTAAAATTACTTTTTAAAAGAGATGAATTTAGTGATTATCGAAAAAAGCTAATTACTTTTATGGCTGCCAGTAAAACTTTCAATATAGCAGGCTTACATACTTCATACACCATTATTGAATCAAAAGAGCTTCGCGCTGCTTATAACCAGGCAAAAGAAGGCTTTGGTACCGGAAACAGCCCCTTTGGTCTTTTAGCATTAAAAAGTGCTTATAATAATGGAGAAGAATGGCTTCAAAAACAGCTTGAATATTTAGAGGGAAATTACAATTATTTAAGAGAATATCTTGCAGCTGAAATTCCTCAAATTAAACTAACACAAGCAGAGGGTACATATTTAGTCTGGTTGGACTTCAGTCAGCTGGGTTTTGGAAGTGATGAGCAGCTGATAGAATTTATGAATCAAAAGGCTGAAGTTGGTCTTAATCCAGGACGCTGGTTTGGAGATGCTGGCTCAATGTATATGCGTTTAAATTTAGCCTGTCCTCGTAAAAGATTAAAAGAGGGTTTAACAAGAATAAAGAATGCTGTTAAAAAAGAATTATAATATATTATAGTTTAGGCTTTAGAGGAAAGGAAGTTCTATTTTGACTAAAGTAGTTGTTATTGGTGGTGGACCAGCAGGGATGATGGCATCTCTGCAGGCTGCTAAAAATGGAAATAAAGTGATTTTAATTGATAAAAATAAAAATCTGGGTAAAAAATTATTAATTACCGGTAAGGGGCGCTGCAATTTAACAAATTATTCTGATTTAAATCAACACCTAAATAATATTATTGATAACCCAGAATTTATGTACAGTTCTTTAGGTGAATTTGATGCTTATCGACTTTATTATTTTTTTGAAGGACTTGGCTTACCACTAAAAATCGAAAGAGGAGATCGGGTTTTTCCAAAATCAAATCGATCACAAGATGTATTAAAAGTACTACAAAAAGAATTATTCAAACATAATGTTGAAATAATTCAGGATCAAGTAGTAGAAATTTTGACTGAGAAGAATAAAGCTGTAGGAGTTAAATTAAAATATCAGGGTCAGCTCAAAGCGGCTAAAATAATATTAGCAGCTGGAGGCAGTGCTTATCCTCAAACCGGTTCTGATGGCAGTGGTTTTCAACTTGCTCAAAATTTAGGTCATCAAATTATAGAACCGGAACCGGGACTATGTGGATTAGAAACCAAAGAAGATTGGATATATCAGGCAGAAGGCTTAAAATTAAAATATGTAGATTTAAAATTATTAAAAGAGGAAAAAGAGGTTTACAGTGAATTTGGAGATTTAGAAATCAGAAATAATTATTTAGATGGACCTTTGATAATTTCTGCATCAATGTTTATAGATTCAGATCCTAAAGCTTATCAAATAGAGATTGACTTAAAGCCTGCTCTTGACTATCAGAGTTTAGATAGAAGAATTTTAAGAGATTTTGAGAAGTACAGCAATAAATATTTTGGTAATAGTTTGGATGACTTGTTACCCCAAAAGATGATTCCAATCATTTTAGAATTATCGTCTATAGATTACCAAAAAACAGTAAACCAGATTACTGCAGCTGAAAGGGAAGAGTTGATACACTTATTAAAGGGTTTGAAATTGAATATAAGAGCTAAAAAAGGTTTTGAAAGAGCAATCGTTACCAGAGGTGGAGTTAATACAGAAGAAATTAATCCTAAGACTTTGGAATCAAAACTAGTGGAAGATTTATATTTTGCAGGAGAAGTAATAGATTTAGCAGCAATGACAGGGGGCTATAATTTACAGATTGCTTTTTCCACGGGCTATAAAGCCGGGAATAATGTAAATTAAAAAGCAAAGAACCGCAGCCAGCTGACTGCGGTTCTGTTCAAATTCAATTATATTATTAATTACTCAGCGTCTTCAGCTTGTTCTTCACCCTGAAGTTTCTGTGTGATTACCTGGTTTACAGAATTCATTAACTGATTAAAATGATTCTGAGCTTCATAGAATTCAGAAATCTTATCATTTTTCTTCATTTTTTGTTCCATTACCTGTAATTCCTGCTTTTGCTCATCACTCATTTGCTGACCATTCTTCTGCATCATTTGTGCCTGCTGATACTTAGCATTAAGTTCATCCAGCATTGTTTTTGCATCTTCATCTTCAACCATTGTTTCTTCTTTTTCTTTTAGTTCTTGAAATTCTTGTGATTCAACAATTGCTTCTGCAAGGTCTTCCGCATATTCCATAACTGTTGCCATTTAATTTCACCTCAATTAAAGTATTTGAATTTATTTTGTTTTCTAATAACCATATTTATATTAACATTCACTAGTACTTATGTCAAATAAGAATATAAAATTATAGGGGGAATTTATGATGTCTAAAGAACTAAAAATTGAAGTATATTCTAAAGAATGGTGTCCATATTGTAAAAAGGCTAAAGCTTTTTTAAAGAGTAAGGGTTTAAAATTTGAAGAAATCAATATTGAAGAAGGAGATAATTATGAGGTAATGAAAGAAAGAACTAATGGAAAAACAGTACCTCAAATAATTATTAATGATCAGAGTCTTGGGGGATATGATGATCTTATAGACCTGGAAAAAAATGGTGAATTCAACAAATTAATTGGTAGAGAAGCAAAAGATTTATCTATTAAAGAATGGGAACTTGTAATCTTAGGTGCAGGTCCTGCTGCTTTAAATGCTGCTCTTTATGCTGCTCGTAAAGGAATCGATCTGCTTTTATTAACTAAAGATATAGGAGGTCAGGTAATTACTACTAACGAAATTGATAATTATCTTGGCAAGGCTGATACTACTGGAGCTAATCTAATTTATGATTTTTGGGATCATATAGCTAAATATGATGTAGAAACAGTTATCGGGGAAGAGGCAGTAGGAATTGAGGATCAAGGTCAGAAAAAGGTAATAAAGACCGACAACGGCAAAGAATATTTAACTGAATCAGTAATTATAGCAACTGGAGCTCAAAAACGTCATCTCGGTATGAAACAGGAATATGTTTTAACTGGTAAAGGAGTTCATTACTGTGCCAGTTGTGATGCTTTCCTATATAAAGGTCAGCCAGTGGCTGTAGTTGGTGGAGGAAATTCTGGTCTAGAAGCTGCTTTAGATCTAGCTAATATTGGCTGTGAAGTTGATTTATTAGAGATTCAGGATAAGTTAATGGGAGACGAATATCTACAGGAAAGAATAAAGAAAAATGAAAGTATAACTGTTCATACTTCAACTACTGTTGATCAAATAATTGGTGAGGACAAACTGGAGTCAATTATAATTAAAGATGTAATTGATGATAAATCTGAGGAACTAGATATTAATGGTTTATTCATCGAAATTGGTTTGATTGCAAATAGTGATTTTGCTCAAAATATACTAAAGACAAATAAACAAAAAGAAATTTTAATCAATGAAAAAAATGAAACTGGAGTCGAAGGAATTTGGGCTGCCGGTGATGTTACAGATATTATTGATAAGCAGATTATTATTTCAGCTGCTGAGGGAGCTAAAGCAGCACTAAGGGTAAATCAATATTTAGACTAATAATTTGCCACAGATTATAATCCTATGTATAATGTAATCAAATGGAGGTGTAAATAAGATGGCTGCAGAAGAAGTACAGAAGCACATCTTTATATCCGGAAAAGTGCAGGGAGTAGGTTTTAGAGCTTTTATTCGAAGAGAGGCAGCTGTTTTAAATTTAAAAGGCTGGGCTAAGAATTTAGTTGATGGTAGAGTTGAAGTGGTACTTCAGGGGGAAAAAAATAAAATAGCTCAAATGTTAGAAAAACTTAAAGAAGGGCCTTCTTATGCCAGGGTTGATAATTTAAAGGTTAATGAAGAAGAACTAGGAGATTATAGTGATTTTAAAATAAAATTTTAATTGTTTGATATTAATCTTATATAAAGAGGTGATAATTATGGCTAAAGCCTTAATTGCTGTAGATTTACAGAATGATTTTTATGAAGAAGGTGCTTTAGCTGTTCCAAATGCATCCGAAATTAATGAAAAAGTTAATGAACTGTTAGAATCTGATAAATATAAGGTAATTGTTGCTTCACAGGATTGGCATCCTGCCTCACATTTAAGTTTTGCCTCTAATCATAATCAAGAACCCTTCACTCCTTACAGCGATGACCAGGGTTTAGGGCCTGTTTTATGGCCAGACCACTGTGTTGAACTAACTGAAGGAGCAGAATTTAATTCAGAAATAAAGACAAAACACTTTGATTATATACTGCGCAAGGGTAAAGCTGAAGCAGTAGATAGTTATTCAGCTTTTCAGGATAATGATGGTACTGATTTAGGATTAGCAGGTTTGCTAAGATCTCTGGAAATTGAAGAAGTTGATATAGTAGGCCTTGCCTTTGATTACTGTGTTAAATATACTGCCTTAGATAGTGCTAAAAACGGATTTGAAACTAATGTTATCCTGGCTGGTACAAATGCAGTTAACCCAGATCAGGTTGACCAGATAAAGGCAGACTTAAAAGATGTGGGAGTTAAATTTAAATAAAAGCTGAATAAAAGCTAAATAAAAGATAAATAGAAGTAGTAAATAAAAGGAGAGAATTTTTTTGGATAAAATAGAATTGATGGCAACCAGCACCTTTGGGATGGAAGCATTAGTTAAAAAAGAAATAAACGATTTGGGGTATGAAATCACTGAGGTAAAAAATGGAAGAATTACTTTTATCGGTGATCTGCAGGCAATTGCTAGAGCTAATCTCTGGCTCCGAACAGCTGAGAGAGTTTTAGTTAAAATAGGAGATTTTGAAGCTAGAGACTTTGACCAACTTTATGATGGAGTTAAAGATTTAAACTGGTCTCAGTGGCTGCCAGAAAATGCAGAGTTTCCTGTTAGTGCTAAATCAATCAGCTCTAAATTAAACAGTGTTCCTACCTGTCAGTCAGTTACAAAAAAAGCTATAGTTGACTCTATGAAAGAAGACTATGGAACAGATTGGTTTGATGAAGATGGCCCACTTTACCCAATCGAACTTGCCTTATATAAGGATCGGGCTATTTTAACAATTGACAGTTCTGGAACCGGCCTTCACAAAAGAGGTTATAGAGAATTATCTGTTACTGCGCCTATTCAAGAAACTATTGCCGCAGGGATGGTTTATTTAAGCCGCTGGGATCAGGATAGAATCTTAATTGATCCCTTCTGTGGCTCAGGTACTATTTTAATTGAAGCTGCTATGATGGCAAAAAATCAGGCTCCAGGTTTAAAGAGGAAATTTAATTCCGAAAAATGGCCTATATTTGATGATTTTGAATGGCCCCGGGCTAGGGTTGAAGCTAAAAAAGCTAAAAAGATAAATGTGGAGCCCCGTTTAATAATGGGATATGATTATGATCCGGAAGTAATTAGTATTGCTCGCTATCACGCTCAGCAGGCCGGAGTTGATGATATAATTCATTTTCAGGAACAAGAGTTTAAAGATTTTTCAACTAATCGTAAATACGGTTATATTATAACTAACCCACCTTATGGTGAAAGAATGGGCGAAAAAGAAGAAGTAGAAGAATTATATAAATTGATGGGAGAAAAGTTTTTAGAGCTTGAAACCTGGTCTTACTATATAATTACATCTCATTCCAAATTTGAAAAAATATTTGGGAAAGAGGCAAGTAAAAGAAGAAAATTATATAATGGTGGGGTAGAGACTCAATACTATCAGTATTATGGTCCCTGGCCTCCAAAGAATTGAGTGAGTGAGGATGCTTAAATATAAAAAGTATTTTCCTTATCTGGCTGGATTAGTATTTAGCTCAATATTTGGTTTTTCATTTTTACTTACCAAGGAGGGATTGGAGTTAATGACTCCTTTCCACTTACTTGGTTTTCGTTTTGCAATTGCATTTCTTTCCTTGAGTATCTTAAGAATTATTGGTATAATAAATATCAATTTAAAAGGGAAAAATTTAAAAAAGCTCTTTCTTTTAGCATTATTTCAACCGGGAATTTATTTTATTTGTGAGACTACAGGCATGTTATATACAACATCTTCAGAAGCGGGGATGATGATAGCATTAATACCTGTAGCTGTTACAATACTTGCAGCGATAATTTTAAATGAAAGGCCAACCTTTTTGCAGAGTGTTTTTGTTGCTCTATCAGTTGGAGGAGTCTTTTTTATTATTTTTAATAGAGGTGCATCCCCGATTGAAGGTAATTATTTAGGTCTGCTTTTATTAGGAGGCGCAGTAATTGCAGCTGGGTTTTATAACATAATTTCAAGACAGCTTTCTTTAGAGTTTAGCCCAGTAGAAATTACATATGTGATGATGGGCTTTGGTGCTTTCTTATTTAATTTAATCGCAATTTATGAAAAAAACTTTAATTTAACAAGTTATTTTAGTTTGTTATCAAACAAAGATGTTATGATATCTGTAATTTATTTAGGAGTTTTATCATCGGTAGTAGCTTTTTTTATGATGAATTATACCCTGTCTAAAATTACAGCAGCAGAATCAGCTGTATTTGCAAATTTAACTACAGTTGTTTCCATAGTAGCTGGAGTAGTTTTAAGAAATGAACCATTTTTTAAATTTCAAGTAGTTGGAGCAGTCTTAATAATCATTGGTGTCTGGGGAACAAATTACTTTGGACGCCCTGTAGTTGAGAAAGGAGAAGAAATTTATGAAAAAGTATAATGTAGCAGTGGTAGGTGCAACAGGTTTAGTAGGTAGAGAGATGTTAAAAACTTTAAGCCAGAGGGATTTTCCAATTAATGAACTAAAGGTGATTGCCTCTGAACGTTCAGAAGGCAAGAAAATTCAATTTGAAGATAGAGAGTTAACTGTTGAAACTGTAAAAGAAGGTACTTTTGAGGGCATAGATATTGCACTTTTTTCTGCAGGTAGTGGAGTTTCTAAAAAAATAGCGCCTCAGGTTAAAAGCGCTGGGGGAATAGTAATTGATAACAGTAATGCTTTTAGAATGGATTCTGATGCCCCTTTAGTAGTACCCGAGGTAAATGGAGAGGATTTAAAAAATCACAAACAGATTATAGCTAATCCTAACTGTTCAACTATTCAAATGGTAATGCTATTAAAACCCCTTGCTGTTAAATATGGTTTAAAAAGATTGGTAATTAATACTTATCAGGCTGTATCAGGAGCAGGGAAAAAGGCAGTTGACGAATTAATAGAACAGACAAAGTCTTATTTAAATAAGGAAGAAATAAAAAATGATAATTTCAATCATCAGATTGCCTTTAATGCGATTCCACAGATTGATATCTTTTTAGATAATGATTACACTAAAGAAGAAATGAAAATGATCAATGAGACTCATAAAATACTACATAATCCTGAACTGCCGGTTACAGCAACCTGTGTTCGGATACCAGTAATTTTTGGTCATGGTGAATCTTTAAATATTGAATTAAACAGTAATTTTAAGATAGAAGATATTAAGGAACTATTTGCGCAGACTGAAAATGTATCAGTGATAGATGATCCAGCTGCAGAAAAATATCCGCTGCAGATTGATACTGAAAATAATGATGATGTATTAGTAGGTAGAATAAGAAGAGATAATTCTGTAGAAAGTGGTATTAATCTCTGGCTGACTGCTAATAACTTACGTAAGGGTGCTGCTTTAAATGCAGTCCAGATTGCAGAATATTTAATAGAAAATGATTTAGTCTAAAAATTATAAAAGCTTAATTCTGCTTGTTTTTTATTTCAATACTATGTATAATAGTATTAACGATTTGGACGGGTTTCTTAATTTTTTAATTTTACAGGTAGAATTAAGCAATTTTTTTATGTCAAAATTTTAGTTAAATTGATAGATTAAATTAGTTTTAAGTAAGTCTAATAAGACAAATGATAATCAAAGAATATGAAAAGTGATGAATTAAGTTTTGTTTTAAAATACTATGGAGGTGTTTTGTTTTTTAAATGAATGATAACAATAAAATAAAAAATGTTTCGATGACTACACTTGGTGGAGTAGGAGAAATTGGAAAGAATATGTGGGTTCTGGAAATTGATGATGAAATGTTGATAATTGATTCGGGAGTTAAATTTCCAGAAAATGATTTACTCGGAATAGATCTGGTAATCCCTGATTATGATTATGTGATTAAGAACAAGGATAAAATAAACGGAATTGTTCTAACACATGGACACTTAGATCATATTGGAGGTTTACCGTATCTGTTAAAAGAAATTAATGCTCCTATCTATGGAACTAAATTAACACTGGGTCTACTAGAAGGTAATCTAAAGGAACACCGTTTATTAAAAGATACCAGATTAAAAGTAGTGAACTCAGGCAAGAAATATCAGATTGGGAATTTTGGAGTAGAATTTGTACGTGTAAATCACAGTATCGCTGATACCTGTGCTCTTGCTATTGATACTCCATTAGGTAAAATAGTTTATGCCAGTGACTTTAAGTTTGACCAGACTCCAATTGATGGAGAAGTTGCAGATTTTCATAAGTTGGCTGAACTAGGAGATAGTGAAGAAGGAGTGCTGGCCCTATTTTCTGATAGTACAAATGTTGAACGTGAAGGCTATACTCTTTCCGAAAAAGTAGTAGGAGAAACTGTGGATGAGATATTTAGAGATGAAAGAGAAAGAATTATCATTGCAACCTTTGCCTCTAACATTCATCGAGTTCAGCAGATTGTAGATGCGGCTTTTAAATATAATCGTAAGATTGCATTTACTGGACGCAGCATGCTCAACAATGTAGATATTGCTCGGAGACTTGGTTATTTGCAGGTTCCTGATGATATGATTGTTGATATTAGAGATTGTTCTGATCTACCTGATAGTAAAGTTACTTTACTGACTACAGGAAGTCAGGGAGAGCCTTATGCTGCTCTAACAAGGATGGCCCGAGGAGATCATTATCATATTAATATTAAAGAAGGAGATACAGTTATGATATCTGCTTCTGCTATTCCTGGTAATGAAAAACTAGTTGGAGAAACTATCAATAAACTCTACCGCCGAGGAGCCAATGTAATTTACGAAGATGTTTCTGGTGTCCATGTTTCTGGACATGCAAGTCAGGAAGAATTAAAATTAATGTTAAATCTCGTTAAGCCAAAGTACTTTGTACCGGTGCATGGAGAATATAGACATTTATATAAACACGCTGATCTGGCTGAAAAGAATGGTATTCCAAGTGAGAACATTTATATTGCTGATGTTGGAGATAAGATTAATTTCTCTGATGAAAAAGTTAGTAAGGATTATAATGTTCAATCCGGTGATGTACTAATTGACGGTCTAGGTGTTGGTGATGTTGGAAACATTGTACTACGAGATAGAAAATTATTATCTGAAGATGGCATAATTATAGTTGTAGTTACAATTGATAAACATGGTAATATACTGGTTGGTCCAGATATTATTACCAGAGGATTTGTATACATTAGAGAATCTGAAGAATTAATTGAAGCTGCTACTCAACGTGTTGAAGATGCACTAAAAGACTGTGAAGAAAACAATGTTACAGAATGGTCAGTGCTCAAAAACACTATTAAAAATTCGCTTAATAATTATATTTATCAAAAAATAAAAAGAAATCCAATGATTTTACCTGTGATTATGGAAGTATAGAAACTAAGATTAAATTAACCAGCTGTGTAAAAGCAGCTGGTTTTAAATTTGAACATATGTTTCTGAGTGTGTTATAATGATTAGAAGGAGGAACAAAAATTGAATAGTTTTCAGGCTATATTTTTAGGATTAATTCAAGGTTTGACTGAATTTATTCCGGTCAGCAGTTCTGGCCACTTAGTTATTGCTCAAAGCTTTTTAGATATTAGAGAAGATCAGATATTATTTAATGTAATTTTACATATTGGGACTTTAATTCCGATTTTTATTATTTTTTGGCAGGATATTAAAGATATGATTTTATTTAAAAAAGAAAAAAGAAAAGAGACATTTTATATTTTACTTGCAATTATACCAACTGGAATTATTGGTGTTTTATTTGAAGATTTTTTTGAAAATCTTTTTGCAAATGCCTATTTAACAGCATTAATGCTGATTGTGACAGGACTCATTTTATATATTACAGAAAAAATTGACGGTGGAGAAAAAGAAGTAGAAGAATTAAAATTTTGGCAGCCTATATTAGTTGGTTTAGCTCAAAGTTTTGCTATTATTCCTGGTATTTCACGCTCGGGTTCTACAATTGCAGCCTCTTTATTTCAGGGTTTAAATAGAGAAGCCGCAGCTAGATTTTCTTTTTTAATGTCCATACCTGTAATTGGAGGAGCTGGATTTTTACAATTTTTAAATGTAATTGAAAGTGGTACATTTAATCTAGAATTAAAGATAATTATTCTTGGTTTTTTTTCAGCTGTAATTTCAGGCTATCTAGCAATTAAAATTTTACTTAAAGTTTTAGCTGAGAAAAAATTGAATTACTTTAGTTATTACTGCTGGCTGGTAGCTGCAGTGGTTATTTTTATAAATTTGATATGATAAATTAAAGTTTTGATAATTCTTAAGGAGGGGCAGAGATGAGCGATCAAAAAAATGATCCTAAAATTGAAAAAAGAAAAAATGAGATTTTGGGTCTATTTTTAATTACCTTTGCTGCAATCAGTTATTTTGCAATCTTTAATAAATCTGCAGGTTTATTAGGCAATTATATGAGTAAAGGCTATTATTTTTTAGTTGGGAGCGGCAGCTATATTTTGCCCCTTTTATTTATCTATTGGGGGATTCAATTAATTCGGTCCAAAAAAATTAAATTTTCGACTAAGTTTTTAGGACTTATAATTTCTTTTATAGCAATTATCTCTATTTTAAATTTAAATGAAGGTGGACGTTTTTTTCTAAATACACCAGAAAACGCAGCTGGCGGTATAATTGGTGGCGCAATTACTTACTTTTTAGTAGAGTTATTTGCTATTAATGGTGCTTATATCATTCTTTCAGTTTTATTATTAGTTGGTATTTTGCTGCTTTTTGATTTATTTTTACATAATATTTTTCAGAAAACTAAAGCAGGTTTAATTTCAATTAATAATGCAATAAAAAAATCAAAAGAAAAAATAATTTCATTTTTCAGCAATTTATCTTTGGGAAGATTTAATATATTTGCTAAGTTTAACGAAAAAAGAGAAAGCAAGGAATCTAAGAATAAAAATGAAATAAATTCAGATAAAAATTATGCAGCCGATAACCCTGCAGAAGCGAAGCAAGTAAAAAATAAGCAAGTAGAAGATAAGCAAACTAAAATTGATAAAAAGAAAAACTATAAAGATAATGAAAAAAAGAAAGAAAAAGATAGAAAAGACAAAAAGAGTAAAAACAAATCTGCGGACGAAGCGAATAAAAATAAAGAGATAACTGAGGATTTTGATATCAGCAAAGATCAATCTAAAAATATTAATGATCAGGGAGAAAAACACGGAGACTATACATTGCCGGGTATTTCTTTATTAAATGATTCAGGCAAAAAGAGAGCAAAATTAGCAAATAAAAGCGAACTATTAGAGGATACACTTAATAGTTTTGGGGTAGAAGCTAAGGTGATTAATGTTAACCATGGTCCCACAATTACTCGTTATGAGATTCAGCCAGCAACCGGTGTAAAAGTCAGTAAAATTGTAAACTTATCTGATGATATTGCTCTTGCCCTGGCAGCTCGTGATGTGAGGATTGAAGCACCAATACCCGGTAAAGCAGCTGTTGGGATTGAAGTTCCACATGGTAATGATATTACTGTTTCTTTTAGAGATGTTGTTGTTTCAGAAGAATTTCAGAAGGCGGAAGATAAATTAACACTTGCTTTAGGTAAGGGTATTGATGGTGATACAGCAGTCTTTAACCTGGCTAAAATGCCTCATTTATTGGTCGCAGGAGCAACTGGTTCTGGTAAAAGTGTCTGTATTAACACTTTAATCAGCAGTATTTTATATCAAGCTACTCCTGAGGAAGTAAAACTACTTTTAGTCGACCCTAAAAAGGTAGAATTGAATATTTATCAGGGACTACCCCATTTAATTACACCTGTAGTTACTGATCCTAAAAAAGCTGCTAATGTATTGAAACTGGTAGTGGAGGAAATGGAAAATCGTTATGACCTTTTTTCAGAGACAGGAAGCCGAGGTATAGATTCATATAATAAACAACTTGATGATTCAGAGGATAAAATGCCATATATAGTTGTGATCATTGATGAGTTATCAGATTTGATGATGGTAGCTGCAAATGAAGTAGAGGATAATATTTGTAGATTGGCTCAAATGTCAAGAGCTGCAGGGATTCATCTGATTATTGCAACTCAAAGACCTTCAGTAGATGTAATAACAGGACTTATTAAAGCAAACATTCCAAGCAGAATTTCTTTTGCGGTTTCATCTGCAACAGACTCACGCACAATTTTAGATATGGGTGGAGCTGAAAAATTATTAGGAAAAGGAGATATGCTTTTTGCACCTGTTGGAATGCAGAAACCACAGCGAATACAAGGCGCTTTTCTAACAGATGAAGAAATATCTGACATTACTTCCTTTGTTAAAGACCAGGCAACAGCAGAATATAAGATAGAAAAAGATGACATTAAAGAAGTAGAATTATCTATAGATGATGAACAAGATGAATTATATGAAGAAGCAGTAAAATTAGTTGTTAAATATAGAGCCTCAATTTCAATGCTGCAGCGAAGACTTCATATTGGCCATTCACGCGCTGCAAGACTTATTGATACTATGGAAGAAGATGGTATTGTAGGACCTTATGCGGGCAGTAAACCGCGCGAAGTTTTAGTTGAAGAATCTGATTTAGAAACCATACTCAACGGTGATTTTGAAAAAGAGGAAGCAGACGCTAGTAAAAACAGCTAATTCTTGACAAAAAAATTGAATTGTGATACTATTTAGTTAGTTGTCAGACAGGTAAGACGTCTGAGCAAGGAGGGGTGATAAAGATTGGAAATTTTGAAACAAGATAAAAGACCGCTTTATTTAAAAATCAAGGAACATATTGAAAACTTAATTGATCAAGAAATTTATGAAGCAGGTGATAAACTCCCCTCTGAAACAGCATTTGCTAAAGAACTTGATGTCAGCAGAGCTAGTTTGAGAGAGGCACTTCGAGTTTTAGAAAAAGAAGGTAAAATTATTAAAAGTCAGGGAGTAGGAACTTTTGTTTCTAAACCAATTCCTCGCTTCAAAAGAGGTATTGAAGAATTATTTAGTGTTAGTGATACAATTAAGAATGAAGGATTTACCCCAGGAACAAAGGCTTTAGAAGTTAAAAAAGAAAAAGTAGATAAAAAACTTGCTCTTAAAATGAATATTAAAGAAGATCAAGAAATTTTAAAACTGCAGCGAGTAAGAACGGCCGATGATAAGCCGGTAGTTTTTTGCATTGATTATTTAAATACAAATCTTTTTCCAATCGCTGTTGATGATGATTTTAATCATTCACTCTTTGATTTGTTGGAAAATAAATATAAGTTAAAAATAAAATATGCTGTTACAGAAATAATACCTGTTACAGCAAAAGAAAAATTAATGCAAAAATTAGATGTAAAAAAAGATACGCCTATCTTACTTTTAGAGCAGATGCATTATGATGAACAGGAACGATTATTTCTTTATTCAAAAAATTATTTTAGAAGTGATCAATTTCAATTCAAAGTATTAAGAAGCAGATAAAATTTATTTTTTTTAATGTATTTAATTTTTGCACAACTTGCTTTTGTTGAGTTCTTATATGTTGCAAATTCAACATAAAAATGTTATATTATATTTGTAATTCACAAAATTTGGTACCATTCAAAAAAATATATGAGGGGGTCATTATTTTGAAAAAAGTTTTAAGTTTAGCTATTGTTTTTGCTTTTGTTATGATGGTTGTTTTTGCAGCAGTTCCAGCAGCTGCACAGGACACTAGAGTAGGTATTGTTCTATCTACAGGTGGTCTTGGAGATTTATCTTTTAATGATGCAGCATATCGCGGCTTACAGAGAGCCGAAGAAGAATTAGGAATTAGTTTCCAATATATCGAGCCAGCTGATCCATCTGAAGATCAAACAGCACTACGTCGTTTTGCATCTAGAGGTTTCGATCTAGTTATTGGTGTAGGTTTTCAGATGGCAGATAGTTTACAGACTGTTGCAGCTGAATATCCAGAAACTAGATTTGCTCATGTAGATCAGGCTTTTCAGGATGTTCCAGATAATATTGTAACATTAAACTTTGCTGAGTGGGAAGGATCCTTCCTTGCAGGAGCTTTAGCAGCTTTAACTAGTGAAAACGGTAATGTAGGATTTGTTGGTGGAGTAGATTTTTCATTAATCCACCGTTTCGAAGGCGGATTTTATCAGGGCGCAAAATACATCGATCCTGATATTGAATTTCAGACAAGATACGCTGATGACTTCGGAGATCCTGCTAGAGGTCGTGAAATTGCACTTGGTATGATTGATGATGGTGCAGATGTAATTTATCATGCAGCTGGTGGTACAGGTTCTGGAGTTTTCCAGGCAGCTGAAGAAGAAGACATTTATGCAATTGGTGTAGATTCCAATCAAAATTATGTAGCACCAGGTTATGTTATTGCAAGTATGCTTAAAAAAGTAGATAACGCTGTATTTGATACAGTTAAATCTGTTGTAGAAGGTAATTATCAGGGCGGAGAAAACTTATACTTTACTCTAGAAGATGGTGGTGTTGATCTAACTAGCTTAACTGAAGTTGGACAGCCAGTAATGGATGCTTTAAACAATGGAACAATTACTGAAGCTGAATTGCAAACTATTGAAGAAATGAAGGAAACAGTTACTTCTCCTCATGCTGATCGGATAGCTGAAATTAAAGAAATGATCATCAATGGTGAAATTGATGTAGAAAATTGGGGAGAAACAGGCAGACCTGATAACCTTTAATAATTAGTACAAATTATATTTAACTTAAAGGGCTCTGCTTTTTTAGCAGAGCCCAATTAATTTCTAGTATATTTTAGGGAGGAATAATCATGCCCAGGGAAGATAATTATATTTTAGATATGCAGAATATAACTAAAATATTTCCAGGTGTAAAAGCAAATGATAATGTTAATTTATCAATTAAAGAAGGGGAGATCCATGCCCTTGTTGGAGAAAATGGTGCTGGTAAAACAACTTTAATGAATGTTTTATATGGCCTTTATGATCCTGATGGTGGCCAGGTTTTTTATGAAGGAAATAAAATTAATTTAGACGGACCCCAGGATGCTATTAAATTAGGGATAGGAATGGTTCATCAGCACTTTATGTTGGTTGATCCACTAACTGTAACCGAAAACATCGTGCTTGGTAATGAACCTCGCAGCGGCCTGATGTTAGATCAGAAAACTGCAAAAAGAGAAGTTAAAGAGATTTCTGAAAAATATGGTCTATTTGTAGATCCTGAAGCTAAAATAGAGGATATTTCTGTTGGAATGCAGCAGCGAGTAGAAATCATTAAAACTTTATATAGAGGTGCAGAACTTTTAATTTTTGATGAACCAACTGCGGTTTTAACTCCACAGGAAATTGATGAATTATTTGATATTTTTAAATCTTTAAAAGAACAGGGTAAAACCATTATTTTTATTACCCACAAACTTAAAGAAGTTAAAGAAATTTCTGATAGAATTACTGTTTTACGTTCAGGTAAAAGTGTTGATACTGTCAATACCGAAGATGTTAGTGAAGAAGATGTGGCTGAGTTAATGGTTGGAAGACAGGTTTTATTAGAGGTTGAAAAAACTGAAGCTAAACCTGGTGCAGAAATATTTAATGTTGAAAACTTAAATATAAAAGATAATAGAGGTATTCCTGCAGTAAAAGATATATCATTATCAGTTAAAAAAGGAGAAATTCTTGGTATTGCAGGTGTAGAAGGTAATGGTCAGTCAGAATTAATTGAAGCCATAACCGGGCTTCGCGATATCGAAAGTGGAAAAATAAAACTCCGGGACAAAGATATAAGTAAATATAATGCACGAGAGATAAAAAGAGAAAAAGTAGCACATATACCAGAAGATAGACAAAAACGTGGTCTTATTATGGATTTTGATCTCAAAGAAAATATTATTTTAGGGTACCATGATTTAAATCCGTTTTCTAAAAATGGAGTTATGCAGTATGATAATATAGCTCAATATACAGCAGATTTAATTAAAAAATACGATATACGTGGCGGCGGAATGGAAGCGAAGGCTAAAAATTTATCTGGTGGTAATCAACAAAAACTTATTGTTGCTAGAGAGTTTTCCCATGACCCTGAATTTTTAATTGCCTCTCAACCAACCCGTGGTGTAGATGTTGGCTCAATAGAATTTATTCACAAACAGATTGTTGATCGCAGAGATGCAGGTGCAGGAGTATTATTGGTTTCTGCAGAATTAAGCGAGGTATTATCTTTAAGTGATAGAATTGCGGTAATTTTTGAAGGAGAAATTGTTGATGTTTTAAAAGCTTCAGAAACAGATGAAAGAGAACTTGGTAAATTGATGACTGGTTCTAAAACTGAAGCAGGAGGTGAGAGTAGTGAATAAATATTCAGATAAAATAAAATCTATTTTAACAGATTTAGCTTTGTCTTTATTCTCAATAATTGTTGCACTAATCGTTGGTACATTATTTATATATTTAACCGATAAATCACCTGTAGATGCATATTCTGCTTTATACATAGGTGCTTTTGGTAGTTTTAGAGCAATCGCAAATACTTTGTGGCGCTCGACCCCCTTGATTTTAACTGGACTAGCTGTAGCTCTACCATTTAGAGCTGGTTTATTTAATATTGGGGCAGAAGGACAGCTTCTAATGGGAGGATTTACTGCAGGAGTTGTTGGTTTTTATTTTACTTCTTTACCTGCATTTATTCATCTTCCTTTTGCTATTATAGCCGGAATGTTTGTCGGTGGTCTCTGGGGAGGTTTACCTGGTTTATTAAAAGCTAAAATGGATGTACACGAAGTTATAGCGACTATCATGTTAAATCATATTGCTATTGCTTTGACTATTAATTATGGTATTAATATCTTTAGAAATACAGGTCGACCAGCTACTCCTAGAATAATGGAATCTGCTTCAATGTTTAACTTTAAAAATATTATGGATTATCCGCTATTATCCAATCTTCCTTTTGCTGAATTGTTTGCAAGTCCTGCAATTAGACTTCATATCAACTTTTTTCTTGCTCTTATAGCAGCCGTTGTTTTATGGTATTTATTATTTAAAACTACACTTGGTTATGAAATGAGAGCAGTTGGTTTTAATCCAGATGGTGCCGAATATGGTGGTATTAATGCCAGCAAAGGTATTATAACTGCTATGTTTATTAGTGGTGCTGTTGCCGGATTAGCTGGAGTCGGTGAAGTATTAGGAACCCATTTAAGTTTTATAAATGGTATGGACGCGGGTTATGGTTTCACTGGAATCGCTGTTGCTTTAATTGGTCAGACACATCCAATTGGAGTTATTTTAGGTGGTCTTTTATTTGGAGCATTAGCACAGGGTGGTCTGGAAATGCAATTTTCAGGTATTCCGTCTGAAATTGTAATGTTAATTCAGGCTTTAGTCATCTTCTTTGTTGCAGCCCTCCAGGTCTTTAAAGTATATCTTGCTAAGAAAAAAGCTAAAGGAGGGGTTGAATAATGGATACATTAAAACAAATATTTTCTTTATCATTAATTCTTGCAAGTTTTCGTTTTGCTACTCCTTTAATATTAGCAGCATTAGGAGGTATTTTTTCTGAGAGATCCGGTGTTGTTAATATTGCTTTAGAAGGTATGATGCTTATTGGCGCTTTTGCAGCAGTTTATGGTAGTGCAAGTACTGGAAGTCCCTGGATTGGTGTTTTGTATTCAATGATTGCTGGTTTGTCTTTTGCGGCGATTTTAGCCCTTGTTTGTGTAACCTTTAAGGCAAATCAAATTGTAGTTGCTACCGGTATTAATATTTTTGCCTCTGGAATTACAATTTTCTTACTGCAGGTATTATTTGGAGTAAAAGGTACTTCTCCAATCGTAACTAGATTACCTGCTTTTAGAGTCTTAGGAGTTAGATATAACCCGATTACCTATATTGCTTTGATCTTAGTTCCAGTTGTTTGGTTTATTTTCTTTAAAACCCACTGGGGTCTTAGAATTAGATCCATTGGTGAACATCCAGCAGCAGCTGATACACTAGGTATCAATGTTAATAGATGGAGATTTATCAGTGTTTTAATAAGTGGTGTTTTAGCAGGTTTAGCAGGAGCACACTTATCGATAGGTGATGGTAGTGCTTTTGTTAGAGAAATGTCTGCCGGCCGTGGTTTTATTGCTCTAGCGGCTATGATTTTTGGTAAATGGCATCCTTTTGGTGCCTTTGGTGCTGCAATGTTATTTGGTTTTGCAGAAGCTGTTGCAGTTCGAGTAGATTTTCCGTTTATACCTTCAGAACTAATTAGTGCAATACCTTATGTACTTACTCTAGTTGTACTAGCTGGATTTTTTGGTAAATCAACTCCGCCTGCAGCCTCAGGTGAGCCATATTATAAAGGCGAGAAATAATTAAAAATAAAAAATAAATATAAATATAGATACATTATTAAAGAGCAGCTTTAAGCTGCTCTTTTTGTTTTGAAGCAAACTTTTATTAAATATCTAATCCAAACAATCTCAAAAACCGTGCATTGCAACTTGCAATTAACCTTATAAAAAATAATCTAACAAAACAATTAAATAAATCATTAAAGTATGTTATAATATAATAGAGTTTTTATTTAAGATCAGCAAAATTTAATTATTAATATAGATTGTTATTGTAAAAGGAGGATATTTCATTGGAAGATATAGAGTTAGGAACATTATTGAAAAAGGCAAGACAAGAAAAAGGATTAACTCTTAACGATATTCAAGAACTAACAAAAATTAGAAAAAAATATTTAGAAGCTATAGAAGCGAATAATTTTGATGTTCTTCCAGGCAAGGTTTATTTAAAAGTTTTTATCAAAGGCTATGCTAGAGAGGTTGATATAAATTATAAAGAACTTTTAAATTACTATCCAGTTCTAAATATTAAAGAGGAAAGTAAAAGCCCTATCCATCAAGATTATCTTGATGGAACAAAGGTAACTCATAAAGTGAAAGGGAATAAGGGTCGCAAAAAAAGTATTTTTAAAATTATTTTTATTGTACTTATTTCTTTATTTTTAATTGCTGCTGGAGTTTATACATTTCAGTATTTTGCGAGTTCAGAAATAAGATTATTAAATCAAAATGTTAATGATGAACAAAACATTGAGGAGAATGCCTTAATTTTAGAGAATACAGAAGATAGTAATCAGCAAAATAATGAAAATAATAAAACTGAAGCAGAAATGGAAGCAGAATTAGCAGATATAAATAATGAAAATGATATTTTAGATTCTATAGATCCAGAAATATTATCTGATCAGAATACTGAAATTATAAATCCAAATAATTTTAATGATATGGAAGGGATTAATTCAGCTGAAAGTGATAAAATAACTGAAATTATTGTTTCCAATAATCTAATGGAAGAACAGAATATAGTCGAGGATACTTTAACTAATATTAATGAAGATAATAATCAGCAAATTGATGTTGATGAGAATATTGAAATTAATGAAACTTTAACAATGAATGATGCCGATACAAAGCCTGAAAACTCATCTGAAATTGCTGAAAATAACGAAACAGAGGCTCAAAGCAGTGAAATGGATAAAACCATTAATTTTATGGCATCTGACACTGTTTGGGTTAATATAAGGCTTGATGGAGAAACCGCTTTTAGTGGTATTTTAGAAGCTGGAGACAGCAGAGATTTTGAACTTAATAATGAACTCTACATTAAAATTGGTAATGCAGGAGCTATAACAGCTGTAGTTAATGGAGAAGAACGCGGCCCCTGGAGTGGACCAGCCGGAATTGCAGAAGTAGAATTTAAAGTTGAAGATGATAAAATAAATATAAATAATTTAAGAGAAGACAACTAAATTTAAAAACAAAAAAACACCCGTTAATACGGGTGTTTTAATATCATAATAAAAAAAATGGTGGAGGGAAAAGGATTTGAACCTTTGTAGGCATCGCCGGCAGATTTACAGTCTGCTCCCTTTAACCACTCGGGCATCCCTCCATATAATTTAAATAAATATAAAATTGGTACCCTCAAGGGGATTCGAACCCCTGCCGCCAGGATGAAAACCTGGTGTCCTAGACCCCTAGACGATGAGGGCAGATATCTTTTTCGCAAGCACAATTAATAGTATATATTAACTTTAGTTCATCGTCAATTGAATTTATTTCTAATTATAGATTATTTGAGTAGATTAAGTTAATAATACTTTAATTTTTTAGCTATATCTTAATCTTAAATTAATAGACAAATTAATTGAAAAAGGGTGATTTAGATGCAAAATGATTTTTTAAATGCGGTAGAATTTTCTCATTATTTATTAGAAAAAGAAGTTGAAATAGGAGATGTTGTACTTGATGCTACAGCTGGAAATGGCCATGATACTAAATTTTTAGCTGAATTAGTAGGAGAAGAGGGAAAGGTTTATGCTTTTGATATTCAGCAGGAAGCATTAGATAATACTGCTGATTTATTAGAAACTAATTCTTTAGCAAAACAGTGTAAGCTAATCAAGTCAGATCATGCTGAAATAGATAAATATGTTGAAGAAGACTTAGATACTGTTATTTTCAATCTTGGTTATTTACCAGGAGGAAATAAGGAAATTATAACTAAAAGCGAGAGTACAATAACTGCTCTTAAAAAATCTTTAAAACTATTAAAAGAAACAGGTTTAGTTATTCTTGTTATTTATAGTGGACATCAGGGTGGAGAAAAAGAAAAAGAATCAATCTTAAATTATAGTTCAAATTTAGATTATAAAAATATAATGTTTTAAATTATAAATTTCTTAATCAACCAGGGCCACCACCAGAAATCATCGCCATTAAAAAAAGAAAATAAAAACAAAAAAAGCAGGCATTTTGCCTGCTTTAATTGTAGTAGTACATATTTTTTTAAATAAACTTTTTAGCTAATTTAGGAACCATTCCTGTATTAGTTTTTCCCATCATCCATTTTTCAGCTATTCTTTTATTCATTAACGAAATTGTTGGAAAAGAGTGCTGAGTCATCATTAAATCAAACATTGAAATATTATGCTGAATTGCTAAAATCCATTCATGGATTAATTCACTTGCCTGTTCTCCAACAATAGTAGCACCATAGATTTTACCTTTACTGTTAGTTATTACTTTTACAAAACCTTCTGGTTTACCATCAGCAATTGCCCGTCCATAATTTTCATACTTTTCTTTGACTACCTGATAATTTATATTTTTTTCTTTTGCTTCTTTTTCTGTCAAACCAGCTTGAGCAATTTCTGGTTTTGTGAAAACAGACCAGGGAACAAGGAAATCATCATATTTGAACTGTTTAATGGGAGTCGGATTAATAGCATTCATTAAAGCTAACATTCCCTGATGCATTGCAGCATGGGACAGAAGTGCCTTACCATTACAATCTCCAACAGCATAAACTCCTTTAACATTTGTTTCTAATCGTTTATTTATTTTTATACCATTTTTATCATAGTCTATACCCGCATTATCAAGTTGTAGTGGTTCTAAAACAGCTTTTCTTCCTGTAGCTACAAGAATTTCATCTGATTCAAATACACCAGCATCTGTATGAGTAATAATTTTGCCATCTTTTTCTTCAACTTTATTAATTCCAGTACTGTTATAAACACCAATACCTTCTTTTTTAAATTTTTCTTCTAGAACTCGACCCGCTTCTTCATCACCAGTTGGAACCAGGTGATCATCTATCTGGAACATATTGATTTCTGCGCCCAATCTAGAAAAAGCTTGAGCCATTTCAGAACCAATTGCTCCACCACCAATAATAGTTAGTTTTTCTGGGATATCTTCCTGCTCAAAAATATTTAAATTAGTTAAACGGTGTACATCCTTTAAACCAGGGATAGGTGGAATTAATGGTTCAGTACCAGTAGCAATAAATATTTTATCAGCTGTATACTGCTTCCCATCAACTTCAATAACTTTTTTATCTACAAATTTTGCTTCCCCTTGATTAATAATTAATTCTGCTCTCTCAAAGGCTTTCATTGTTTTACTGCCGCTAATTTCTCCAACTTTTTCTCTTACTATTTCTAAAGGGTTTTCAATTTCAGTTTTTCCTGAGAAATTAATTCCAAATTTCTTTAAATTTTCAGTTACTTCATTAACTTCTCCTGCTTTTAATAAAGCCTTACTAGGAACACAGCCGTAATTTAAACATTCTCCCCCAACTTTATGTTTCTCAATTGAGAGAACATCTAGATCCATATTTGCTGCCATAGCAGTTACTGCCATTCCTGCAGGACCCATTCCAATAACTATCAAATCATGTTTTTCCATTTTAAACCACCTCATATTAACAATATATTTAACATTTACGATATAATCATAATATATAATTAAAAAAATATCAAGTTATTTATAATATTTAGTGTATAAAAACACGAAATGTATTCGGCTTTACATTTAAAAAAATATATAAAGGAGATAATTGTCTTTGTAAGAATTTTTTGATAATAAAACAAATAAAATATAATGAAATCAGGGGTAAAATTAAGTATTTTAAAGAAAAACAGGATTAAACTAAGCTAATATTAGATAATTAAAGAAATAGTACTTGACCTATCACCATAACTTTATTATAATAATTATTGCTTGATTGAAAAACGCCTCTTCATAGGGGAGTAGCTCAACTGGCAGAGTAGTGGACTCCAAATCCATTGGTTGCAGGTTCAATTCCTGTCTCCCCTGCCATTTTAAATTTTATACTGTGCTGATGTAGCTCAATTGGTAGAGCAGCTCACTTGTAATGAGCAGGTTACCAGTTCAAGTCTGGTCATCAGCTCCATTTTTTAAAATAACATATTGTATAATGTAGGGGAGTAGCTCAACTGGCAGAGTAGTGGACTCCAAATCCATTGGTTGCAGGTTCAATTCCTGTCTCCCCTGCCATTTTAAATTTTATACTGTGCTGATGTAGCTCAATTGGTAGAGCAGCTCACTTGTAATGAGCAGGTTACCAGTTCAAGTCTGGTCATCAGCTCCATTGAATTTTAAGGAAGTCAATTTTGGCTTTCTTTTTTTTATTTAATAATAATTAAATTTGATTTATATGATAAAATAGAAAAATACAAAGTTTGCTTGTATTTGCGGCATTAATCTATCGATGTTATAATTAACTGAGGATGTGATCTAAATGGCTAATAAGTACAGGCATAATAAAGTTAAGCAAGAACATACAATAATCGAGGATATACTACCTTTGTTAGAAGATATAGCTCTTTCTAAATTAATTAAGAGTATAATTCCGGGCCGAATTAATAGGAGAAAAGGAAGTGGAACTCCTGCTTATATTCAATTAAAATATAATACCCAAAGTGGTATTAAATTGATAGCTAAAAATAGTTCTTCACTGCAGGAAATTTTTGTAGTGACTGATTATCCAGATAAAACAATGGAATACTTAAAAAAACTAGATTATATAAAATAAAATAGCTGTTAAATATTTGACAAAAAGACTTAATTTGTATATAATATTTTTTGTCGATAACGGGCTATGGCGCAGCTTGGTAGCGCGCTACACTGGGGGTGTAGAGGTCTCCGGTTCAAATCCGGATAGCCCGACCATTTCAGAAATAAAGCCCTTTAAGGGCTTTTTTGTAGTTATAGAGCTTATAATTTGGAATAATATGAATTTGTTTTTAAATTATGACATTATAAAGGAGTAAAAATGATAAAATATTCTTTAATGACCTTAGGCTGTCCCAAAAATGAGGTTGACAGTCAGCATATGAATGGATTTTTAAGAGGAGAAAAAGATTTTAAATATACTAATGACTTTAAAAAAGCAGAAGTAATAGTAATCAATACCTGTGGTTTTATACAGGATGCTAAAGAAGAATCAATTGAAACAATTTTAACAGCATTAGAATATAAAAATAAATATAACTGTAAGTCCGTTATTGTTACCGGCTGCTTAACTCAAAGATATAGTGAGGAGTTAAAAAAGGATATTCCAGAAATTGATGCTATCCTGGGGACTTCAAACTTTGATGAAATAGCAGAAGTTATTAGAGAAAGTTTAGAAGGCAAAGAAACTGGAGGTATAGAAGAGGCAGGTTTTGATTATAGTTCTTCCTTACCGCGCGAATTAGATAATAACGTTTATGCTTATCTGAAGATAGCTGAAGGCTGTAATAACAATTGTACCTACTGCAGCATACCTCAGATTAGGGGAACGGTTAAAAGTAGATCAATTGCTGACATTGTAGCTGAGGCAAAAAGAATCGCAGAATCGGGAATAAAAGAAATAATTATTATTGCTCAGGATACAACTCAATATGGAATTGATATTTATGGTCGTTCTGCTTTAGCTCCGCTTTTAAAAAAATTAGCAGAAGTAGAAGGCATCAAATGGATTCGTGTTTTATACAGCTACCCTGAATTTATAACAGATGAAATTATAGATGTTTTTGCTGAAGAAGAAAAAATCTGTAATTATTTTGATCTTCCAATTCAGCATTCTTCAGAAAAAATAAGAAAATTAATGAATCGTAAAGGAACTGAAGCAGATATCGCTAATATAATAAATAAGATTAGAAATAAAATTCCTGATGCTAAACTTAGAACTTCTTTAATTACTGGTTTTCCTGGAGAAGATGAAAAAGATTTTGAGCAGTTAAAAGAGTTTGTTAAAAAATACAAATTTGATAGACTGGGTGTTTTTGAATTTTCTAGAGAAGAAGGAACTGCAGCATATAACTTTGAGCATCGAGTGCCCGCAGAAATTAAAGCAGAACGTAAAGAAGAAATTATGCAGTTGCAGCAGGAAATTTCACTTAGTAAGAACCAGAAATTTGTAAATAAAAAATTAGAAATCATTATCGAGGATCAAGACCAAGAAAACTATTTAGCTCGCTCACGTTATGATTCGCCTGAGATAGATAATCAAATTTACATTCCAATTGAAAATCATGAGCTTCAGATTGGAGAGATTTATGAGGCTGTAATAAAAGAGGCCTTCCATTATGATTTAATAGGAGAGATCGAGAATGAACGTACCTAATAAATTATCTACATTAAGAATTTTGCTGGTTCCAATAATTATTTATTTGCTTTTTATTAACACTTTAAGTTCTAGTATTGCTGCTTTAGTAGTCTTTGCTCTGGCTGCTTTAACTGATAAATATGATGGTTATTATGCCAGAAAGCATGATTTGATAACGACTTTGGGTAAAATTCTTGATCCACTGGCAGATAAACTCTTAATTATTGGTGTTTTTACTGCTTTTGTGCAAATTGGAGTTTTATCTACCTGGCCGCTGCTAATTATTGTGGCAAGAGAACTTGCAGTAACTGGATTACGAGTGGTTGCAGCTGATCAGGGTTCAGTAATTCCAGCTAATATCTGGGGTAAAACTAAAACTACTATTCAGATGATAACCGCTATTGCCTTAATTATTGACCCTAAAATTTTCGAGCTACCTTTTATTCTAACTGAAGGATTAGTCTGGCTGACTGTATTAATAACTATTTATTCAGGTTATACCTATTTTGCTGGGGCAGAGGTTGATTATTCTTAAGGGGAGGAAGTTATGCTTAAAAAAATAAATCATTTTTTGGCAACAGGTTTTTATAGTGGACATCTTCCCTATGCACCTGGAACCTGGGGTTCATTATTAATGGTCTTACTTGTTTTTACCTTTCCGTTATTAAATAACATCTATTTCATATCTGCTCTTTCTATAGGTGGAATTGCCATAGCTGATTTTGAAGAAAGGCAGACAGGCATCAAAGATGATAGTAAAATAGTGATAGATGAGATGGCCGGTCAGTTATTAGCATATTATACTTTACCATTAAATATACCAGTTTTAATCGGAGGCTTCATTTTATTTAGAATTTTTGATATTACTAAACCCTGGTTGATCGATAAAGTTCAAGATTTACCCTCGGGTTGGGGAGTAATGCTGGATGATATTTTAGCAGGATTAACTACTTTAATAATTTTAAAAATAATTATCTTTATAATTTGATAATTTTAATCAGATTTTAATTCAATCGACCTTTATAGGGTCGATTTTATTTATTTAAAATGTTATAATTAATAAGAGGTGGGATTATTGAAAGCAGCGATAGTAGCAACTGGATCAGAATTAATTAGCGGACTTGTGCAGGACAGCAATTCAAAATTTTTAGCAAAGAATTTAAATGACTTAGGTTTTCAACTTGAAAACATTTTCATCTGTGGTGATGAAAAAGATAATATAAAAAATACTATTTTAAAAGCAGCAGAAAATTCGGATTTAGTTTTTATTACAGGTGGACTTGGTCCCACTAAGGATGATCAAACAAAAGAGGCTTTTGCTGAGGCAATGGATTTAGAATTAATTTATTCAAAAGAAATTGAAAATAAACTAAAAAATATTTTTTGCAATCATCAGTCAAATATGACTTCTAATAATCTTTCACAGGCATATTTTCCTGCTGGAGCAGAAATAATTGATAATAACAGAGGCACAGCGCCAGCTTTAAAAGTGGAAACTAAAAATAAAAGGTTTTATTTATTACCAGGTGTACCATCAGAGTTAAAGTATTTATTTAAAAAGAAAATTGAGTTAGAATTATTAAACATGACTAAAAATAAAATATTAGTTAAAGAATTTAATTTTATTGGGATTGGTGAATCAACTCTTGCTGCTAAAATTGAAGAGCTAAACTTTCATTCTGCTCTAGAAATTAGTTATCAGGCTGGAAGGGCAGAAGTTAAACTGAGGCTTAAAATTGACGACAGTAAAATCAGTGATCAAAAGCAAAAAAACGAATTAATAAACAAAGCTGCTGCTAAAATAAAAAATCAATTTGAGAATTTGATATATGGAGAAGGTCAAGAAGATATCTTAGATAAAGTTCACAGTTTATTAATTTCTAAAAAGCTGAGTATTGCGACTGCAGAATCATTTACGGGTGGTTTAATAGCTGAGCGATTAACTGAAAAAGGAGGGAGCTCTCAATATTTTTTAGGCTCAATAGTTGCTTATCAACAAAAAATAAAAGAAGATTTATTAAATATTGGTTCCGACTTTTTTAAAAACCATAGTGTTGTGAGTGAGGAATGTGTAACAAAAATGGCAGAAAATGCTGCTGAGATTTTTAATAGTGATCTTGTTGTTGCAACTACAGGAGCAGCTGGGCCTTCGGCACATAATGGTAAAACTGCAGGCACAATGTATTTAGCTCTTAATTATAAGGGTGAGATAAATTGTTTTAAGTTTTCTAAAAATTATGGTAGAAAAATGAATCGGTTTTATGCTTCTCAAATTGCACTTTTCGAAATTTATAAAATGATAAAAGAAAGCGGGGAAAATAATGCTTAAAAAGTTTTTTAATTTACTATTGATTTTTTTATTATTGTTTTCAATCACAAGTTTTGCTTTAGCACAAAATGAAACTGTTGAATCAGAAAAGTCCCCATCAGAAGTTTTTACTGAAGCTTTAAATGACTACAACCAAGGTAATTATGCTTTGGCTGAAGAAAAGTTTAATACTTTAATTGAAAATGATAAATTAGACGAAGGCTTAGAGTTTAGTGTTCTATATTATTCAACAATGACAGCAGTTAATAGAAATCAGGCTGCAAAGGCTATCAATTATTTGGAAAGAATGAATAACCTCGGTTATCAAAGTGGTAAATTGAACTGGAAAATTGGTGAGCTATATCTAAATAAAGATAATCAATTTGATAGTGCAAATTTTGAAGAAGCTTTAAAATATTTAAAAATTGCGGAAGCAGAAGGAGTTACTGAACTAAAATTTAAACGTGATTTAGCTTATGTCCAGTTAGAAAATGATAATTTTAATAATGCTGAAAAATTGTATCAAGAAATAATTGAGATAGATCCGACTGCAGCTGATTATTTGAATCTTGCTAGAATTAAAGAGGTAAAAGGAAATTTAAATCAGGCTGTAGAATATTATGAGTCTGCTTTAGACTTAAATGGGTCTCAATCTTCCCTTTATTTGAATTTAGGTAATTTATATCAGCAGGTTAATGATTATAATTCTGCGGTGTCTATCTATAATCAGGGTATTAAGATTAGAAATGATTTTGCACCTTATTATATTGGGTTAGGAGAAAGTTATCTTGAACTAGAAAACCTTAATGAGGCTAAATCTGCTCTGGAAAAAGCTGTAGAAATTAATACAAACTCTTATTACGGATATTATTTAATGGGTCAGATTGAAAAAGAAAGAGATAATTATAATCAGGCTTTAAATTATTATGGACAATCATTAAAATATAATCCAGATTATGTTCAGGCTTATTTAGCAGAAGGACAAATTCATTTGGAAAGAGAAGAAAATTATCGGGCTATTTCTCGATTTTCACTTGCAGTTGAAAAAAATCCAGATTATGCAGAAAGTCGTTATCTTTTAGGTTTAGCTTATTATAGAGCTGATATGCTGGAAGCTGCAAGAGCCGAATTAAGAAAAG
The DNA here is from genome assembly GCF_000350165.1 of Halanaerobium saccharolyticum subsp. saccharolyticum DSM 6643. Taxonomy (NCBI): domain Bacteria; kingdom Bacillati; phylum Bacillota; class Clostridia; order Halanaerobiales; family Halanaerobiaceae; genus Halanaerobium; species Halanaerobium saccharolyticum. Next base: position 76,456 of record NZ_CAUI01000015.1, on the reverse strand, counting down.
CACTGCATATTAATGATAATTATCAGGAGCCAAGAGAATTATTGGACAGAGTCGAATCTGAATTAGGAATAAATAATTAAAGGGTGTAATAAAATGCGGCTTTTTATAGCAGTAGATATTAATAATAGAAGTAAAAAGTTTATAAAAAAGAAGCTTAAAATATTAAAATCTGAACTGAATGCTGATTTTAAGTGGGTTAAAAAAGAAAACTGGCATTTAACTTTAAAATTTATTGGCGAAGCTTCCGAAATTGATAAAAAAAATCTGATTGAGACATTAAAAAACATTGAATTTAACAGTAAAGGACAATATATCAACTTTGATAAACTTGGTGCTTTTCCAGAGTTTAAAAGAGCTAAAGTTCTGTACTTAGCTTTAAATAAAGGTGAAAATATCCTGAAAACAATTCATAAAAGATTAGAAACGGAAACAGCAAAATATGATTTTGAAAGGGATAATCGGGATTATATTCCACACCTAACTCTAGGAAGAGCCAAAAATAAAAATTCAAGTATCAGTGATAAGTTTAAAAGCCAAAACTTTGTTAACATTTATGCAAAAATTGAGAGTATCACTCTTTATCAAAGTAAGTTAAAAAAAGAAGGGCCAGAATATATTAAATTATTTTCCATTTAATAGAAAACGCTTCTTGCATTAATTAAACATTTGTTCTATAATATAATTAAAGACAAAAATTGCAGTTAAAATAAATTTGGGGAGGACGATAAATTTGGCAACTAGTGATAAAGAAAAAGCGCTTGATAAAGCGGTTAAGAGAATAGAAAAACAATTTGGTAAAGGTTCAATTATGCGATTAGGAGACTCTCAAAAATTAAATGTAGAGGCGATTCCTACAGGGGCTTTACCATTAGATTTAGCTTTAGGTATTGGTGGTATTCCTAAGGGTAGAATCATTGAATTATATGGTAATGAATCATCTGGTAAAACAACCTTGGCTCTGCATATTATTGCAGAAGCACAAAAGTTGGATGGAATAGCAGCTTTTATTGATGCTGAGCATGCCTTAGATCCTAAATATGCAAAAAATTTAGGAGTTAATATTGATAACCTTTTAATTTCACAGCCAGACAGTGGAGAAGAAGCTTTGGAGATTGGAGAAGCTCTTGTCCGCAGTAATGCTGTTGATTTAGTAGTTATTGACTCTGTTGCAGCCTTAGTACCAAAGGCAGAATTAGAAGGAGATATGGGAGATTCTCATATGGGTCTGCAGGCAAGATTGATGTCACAGGCTATGCGTAAATTATCTGGTGCGATTAGTAAATCAAAAGCGGCAGTTGTATTCATTAACCAGATTAGAGAAAAAATTGGTGTAATGTTCGGTAATCCAGAAACAACTCCTGGTGGCCGTGCACTTAAATTCTATTCTTCAGTCAGAATAGAAATGAGAAGATCACAAACTATTAAAGACGGAGATAAATTAATTGGTAGCACAGCCAAAGTTAAGGTAGTTAAAAATAAGGTTGCAGCTCCTTTTAGAAATTGTCAATTTGATATTATGTATGGAACAGGAATTTCACAACCCGGTTGTATTCTTGATTTAGGAGAAGAAACAGGTATTGTTGATCGAGCAGGTTCCTGGTATTCCTATGGTGATGTTCGTCTTGGCCAGGGTAGAGAAAACTCTAAAGAATTTCTGCGCGACAATCCAGAAGTTATGGAAGAAATTGATAATAAAATTAGAGTTAAAGTAGGTCTGATAGAAGGCGAAGATGAGGAAGAAGAAAAAAAGAAAGAAAAGAAAGAGGATTAATTACTAATGGATCAAGTAGATAAGAAAGAATTTTCTAAAGCTCGAAATAAAGCTTTTAAACTTTTAAGCTATAGAGAAAGAACAATTAAAGAAATAGAAGATAGATTAAGCAAAAAAGATTTTGAAGCAGATGTTATAAAAGCAGTAGTTGATTTTCTTTTAGAGAAGGATTATCTAAATGAAGAACGTTTTGCTGAAATGTGGATTAGATCAAGAAAAAAACATCATCCACGCGGTAGAAAACTTATTTATAAAGAACTAAAAAATAAGGGAGTTAATCAACGGCTTATAAATAATGCCTTAAATGAATACTTAAGTAATCAAGAGGAACTTGAGATGGCCGAGTATCTAAAAGATAAATGGTTACGCAGACGAACTGAAGAAGATAGTTCCAGTTATAAACTAAAAAATTATCTTGCCAATAAAGGCTTTAGCTATGATTTAGTTTATAAAGTAACAGATAAATAAATTTTTAACAAAAGCCTGTATCTGCAGGCTTTTTCCTTTTTATACCAGATTGCACTATTTTCTTGACATAAGCCTTCAAAAAAGTTAAAATATTATTAGAAAATGTAAATAAAAAATTAAAAAAACTGAATATAGACAGGGGGTGAATATTATTACTGGAGGTGTGTTTTATTTTATAATAGCCCTACCTCTCGGGATTGTAATTGGGTATTTAATTAGAAAATACATTGCGAAAGCACGTATGCAGTCTGCAGAAGAAGAAGCAGAGAAGATACTCCAAGATGCAGAAAGAGATGCAAAGGCAAAGAAAAAAGAAATTACTTTAGAAGCTAAAGAAGATGCTCATCAAATTCGCGAAGAAGCGAATAAAGAGAGTCAAAAACGTAGAGATGAGCTGCAGAAGTTAGAAAATAGACTGATGCATAAAGAAGAAAAACTTGATCGTAAATCTGAAAATTTAGAACGTAAAGAACAAAGCATTAAAGATCGAGATAAGAATTTAACAAAGGCTGAAGAGGAAGTTGAAGAAATAAAGAAAGAACAGAAAGAAAAGTTAGAAATGATTTCGAGTTTCTCAGAAAGTGAAGCCAAAAATTATCTTTTAAATAAGGTAGAATCTGAACTTGATCACGAATATGCTAAGATTATTAAAGAAAAAGAAGCTGAAGCGAAAGAAGAATCTGAGAAAAAAGCTAGAGAAATAATATCTCTTGCAATACAGAGATCAGCGGCTGATCATGTAACAGAATCAACTGTATCTGTTGTTAATCTTCCAAATGATGATATGAAAGGTAGAATTATAGGTCGTGAAGGAAGAAACATCAGAACATTAGAAAGTTTAACAGGGATTGATTTAATTATCGATGATACTCCTGAAGCAGTTGTTATTTCTGGTTTTGATCCAATCAGACGCGAAATTGCAAGAATTGCTTTGGAAAAACTAATTGTTGATGGTCGAATTCACCCAGCTCGAATCGAAGAAATGGTTGAAAAAGCTGAGGAGGAATTAGATCAGCATATTAAAGAAATTGGTGAACAAGCAACCTTCGATACAGGAGTTCATGGTTTAAATTCTGAACTAGTTAAGTTATTAGGAAGATTGAAGTTTAGAACAAGTTATGGACAAAATGTATTGCAACACGCTATTGAAGTATCCTATTTAGCAAGTATTATGGCTGCTGAATTAGGTGCAGATGTTACACTTGCAAGACGTGGAGGTTTACTCCATGACCTTGGTAAAGCAATAGATCATGATATGGAAGGAACTCATGTTGAACTTGGTGTAGAGACTGCAAGAAAATATGGTGAAAGTGAAAAGGTAATTCATACAATTGAAGCTCATCATAATGATGTTGAATTTAAATCGGTAGAAGCTGTTTTAGTTGCAGCAGCTGATGCAATTTCAGCAGCAAGACCTGGAGCTAGAAAAGAAACATTAGAGTCTTATATTAAGAGACTTGAAGAGTTAGAAGAAATTGGTGAGTCCTTTGAAGGTGTTAAAAAAGCATATGCAATTCAGGCAGGACGAGAAATTAGAGTTATTGTTGAGCCTGATAAAATTAATGATGTTGCAAGCACAAAAATGGTTAGAGATATTACTAAAAAAATCGAAAAGAATCTCGACTACCCTGGACAGATCAAAGTTGTTATAATTCGTGAAACTAGAGTGGTTGATTATGCTAAATAAAAATAACTAATTATGAAATTAATGGGCTCCTCTTTGAGGAGCCTTTTATAAACTTTAAGTATATTATACGAGGAGAATTTAGATGAATATTTTATTTATTGGAGATATAGTTGGAAGAGCCGGGAGACGTGCTGTAAGAATATTTTTAGATGAGATAATAGAAGAACATAATATTGATTTTGTTATATCAAATGGAGAAAATTCTGCTGGTGGTTTTGGAATAACTAAAAAAGTAGCTGAAGAGCTTTATGATTATGGTATAGACTTTTTTACAATGGGAAATCATACCTGGGATAATCGTGATATTTTCAACTTTATTGATGATGATCCTAATTTGATTCGACCTTTAAATTATCCGGAAAATAATCCAGGTAGAGGTTGGCAGACTTTAAAAATTAATTCTAAAAATGTTACCATTGTCAATTTGATCGGCCAGATATATATGCAGAACAATGATTCGCCATATCATAAATTTATGGAATTATATCCTGAAATTAAAGATTCAGATATTATTTTAGTTGATTTTCATGCCGAAGCTACGGGAGAAAAAATGGCATTTGCCAGAGCAGTTGATGGAATGGTTACAGCAGTTATCGGAACCCATACCCATGTCCAGACAAATGATGCTCAAATTTTTCCAGAAGGGACTGCTTATATTACAGATGCTGGCTTAACAGGAGCTATTGATTCTATTTTAGGTATGAAGCCAGATAAAATGATTGAAAAAATGAAAACATCCCTTCCTGTTAGCTATGATGTAGGTACTGGGAATGTTAAAATTGAAGGAGTTATAGTAAAAACAGATGATCAAAACAACTCTGTCCAGCAAATCATGGAAATAAAGAAAAATAATTTATAATTTTTTATAAAAAAGCAGGAATTTATTTCTTTTATGGCTAATATATTATATAGAGGGAAATAATATTTATCCAATCAAGGAGGTAATAGACGAAGATGGAATTATTAAAAGTATCATCTAATTCTAGCCCCAACAAAGTTGCTGGAGCTTTAGCTGGTGTTTTAAGAGAAGAAGGAAGTGCTGAACTTCAGGCTGTTGGTGCGGGGGCCCTTAATCAGGGAGTAAAGGCAGTAGCAATTGCAAGAGGATTCGTAGCTCCGAGTGGAATTGATTTAATATGTATTCCTGCTTTCACAGACATAGAAATTGATGGTGAGGAAAGAACAGCTATAAAATTAATTGTACAACCGAGATAAATTTATTGTCTGTTTGCCATTCTGGCAGACAGATTTTTTTTAATCTTATTTTAACTTGTGTTATGCGGGGTATAAGTTATATAATAGATAATAGTTAGGGGTTTTCAACTATTATAAAATTTCAAAGATGTTTTGGGGTGTCAAGATGGAAAAAATATTAATTGTAGAAGACGAAGCTAAGATCAGAAAAATTATAAAAAGTTATTTAAAAGAAGATTATTCTATTTTAGAAGCTGAAGATGGAGAGCAGGCCTTAGATATTTTTAAAAATAATGAGATTGATTTAATTATTTTAGACTTGATGCTGCCCAAAATAAGTGGCGAAGAGGTTTGTCAGAAAATCAGACAGATTTCGGATGTAGCAATTATTATGTTAACTGCCAAAAGCGGTGAAGAAGATAAAATCGATGGATTTAATTATGGCGCAGATGATTACCTAAGTAAACCATTTAGTCCTAGAGAATTGTTGATGCGGGTTAAAGCTATTTTAAGACGAAGTAAAGATAAGGAAAAGGCCAGCATCATCACTTTAAATGATGGACAATATAAAATATATCCTGAAGAAATGATTGTCAAAAAAAATGCTAAGAATTGTGATTTAACAACTACTGAATTCAAAATATTAATGACATTAATTAATAATTCTGAGCAGGTTTTAAGTCGGGAACAATTAGCAGATAAAGTTATGGGATTAGAATTTAGTGGTTTTGATAGAACAATTGATGCCCATATAAAAAATATTAGAAAAAAACTAGATCTAGAAAAAGATCAATATATTGTTACTGTTTATGGAGCAGGATATAAGTTTCTAGGTGATATTTAATGTCTAAACTTGGGAAAAAGTTATTTATTATATTTTTAATTCTGGTTATTTTTTCTTTACTGTTAGTTGGTGTTTTCATAAATTTTTCGATAGGAGAAAGATTTGATAATTTTATCAATTTACAGCGTGAAGAAAATATTAGTGAACTTGCTGAGATGATTAGTGAAAATTATGAGAAAAATGACTTCAGTAGTATTAGATCTTTGATTGAAAATTTTAGCCGTACCAATAGAATTCCGATTTGGGTTGAGGATAGTAGTGGAGAATTCATATATTTTCCTGCTCAAAATAATCAAATGGCTAATATGATGAGACGAATGGGAATGCATAATAATGGAATGAATCATATGAATATGATGAGACAGCTTCCGAGTGATTTTCCAGGTCAAAATAAAGTTACAGAAATTTTTGCTAACGGAGAAAAGATACTGAGCTTACACTGGAAGCAGCTTACTAGCGAAAATCAGATTGATTCAGAACTATATAGTTATTTTAAAAATAATATTTATCGAGCAATTGTTTTAAGTGCTTTGCTTGTTACTTTTTTAATAATAATACTTTCCTTTATTATATCTAAAAAAATTACCAGCCCCATAATCGAAATTAAAAATGCAGCTCTAGATGTAGCACAAGGTAATTATCAGCAGAATATTAAGAGTAAAGGAGATGACGAATTAACAGAGTTAATCGATGCTTTTAACTTAATGAGTAGAAAGCTGCTTAAGTTAGAGAAGATTAGAAAAGAATCCACTTCAGATTTAGCTCATGAATTAAGAACACCTTTGACAACGATCAAAGGATATTTAGAAGCGATAGAAGATGGCAAAATGAAGGTTGATCAAGAAACTATCAAAGAAATGCAGGAAGAAAGTCAGAGAATGGCTATTCTAATTGAAAAATTAAATGAGTTTGCTAATGCTCAAAATAAAATATTTAATTTAAAGGAAGAAAAATTAAATTTAACACCAATTATCAAAAAAATAATTAAGCAGCAGCAAAATTATATAAATAAAAAAAATATTGATTTAAAATTAGAACTTGAGCCAAAAGTTTATGTTAAAGGTGATAAAGATAGTCTGTTTCAAATTTTCAATAATATTATTGAAAATGCAATAAAGTATAATACAGCTAATGGAAATATCGAAATTAGAAATTTTAAAAAACAGGATAATTTAATTATTCATATTAAAGATAGTGGAGTAGGTATTAGCAAGGAAGATCTGCCTTATATTTTTGAAAGATTTTATCGTGCTGACAAATCTAGAAATTCTAAAAATCAAGGTACTGGTATTGGTTTAGCAGTAGTTAAAGAATTAATGGATGCTCATCAAGGCGAAATTAAGGTTAAGAGTGGAGAAAACGGAACTGTATTTGAACTGATTTTTCCACAAATATAGCTTATATTAAAGGATTATTAATATTGATATTGAATTTAGAAATTAGTGCAGAATTAATTATTATATTATTGATTTAAGAGGAGTGATTGGATTGGATTTTAATCGTATATTAAATTTATTTACACTTGGTGGACCGATGACTATACCACTTTTAATTGCATCAGTATTTAGTCTAGCAGTAATAATTGAAAAAACAATTTTCTTTTACAAAAACAATGATAACAATGTAAGGTTGATAAAAAGAATAGAAATTTTAGTTGAAGAAGGCGATATTTTAAGTGCTTTAAATGAGTTAAAAGGTAAAAAAGGAACAAATGCTAAACTATTGTCAGCTGCTTTAGCTCATAATAGTGAAAACCCATCGCGTTTAAGAGAAGTTTTACAGGCTGTTGGTGAAGATGAAATCAAGAAAATGGAAAGACATTTACCAATTTTAGATGTTATCGCAATGATTTCACCCTTACTTGGTCTTTTGGGAACAGTGATTGGAATTATCAGTAGTTTTAATATACTTGGTACAGCTGCTGGAGCTGCAAATCCAGCTCAGATTAGTTCTGGTATCGCAGCAGCATTAATTAGTACTGCCCTTGGTTTAATAATTGCTATTCCAACTGCTATATTCTACTCTTATTTTGCACATAAAGTTGAAAGAAGAGCTCATCAAATGAATTTAAATATGGTAGAAATTGTTGATGTGGTAAGCAGTAATAGAGGTGAAAGTGATGTTCAAAACTACTCTTAAGAAAAAAAGTTCAATTAATATAATCCCAATGATTGATGTTATATTTTTTCTTTTAGTATTTTTCATGCTTTTTACTACATTTAGAACTACCCCGGAAGGTATCGAAATGCAGCTTCCAAAAGCTGTAACTGCTACAGAGCAGAATACACAAAATTTTATTGTTCAGATTGATTCAGAAGGTAATTATTATTATGAAGACCAATCTTTAGCATTAAACCAAATAATTTCTGAGGCAGAACTTGCAAATAATGAAAATAATAATTTAACAATCGTAATTAGTGCTGATAAAAATACCCGTTATGAAAATGTGGTTTCACTAATGGATGGGATGCGAAATGTCGGCATAACTAGATTAGCATTAGCGGCAGATAAAGAAGATAGTTAATAGGATGGTGAATTTATGCCTAACAATAATGATAACAGAAAATTACTACTTTATGTAAGTATATCAATAATTTTACACCTTTTAATTCTTTATTTTCTTCCTATAGGATTTCTGCATGGTAGTGCTCAAAGTGATAGCGATTTAAATGATTATGGTTATGTACAGCTGGTTGACTATCAACCCGCACCCATAGAAGAAGAAACTGCAGAGGAGGATACAGAATTAACTGAGGATCCAGCAGCCGAAGAACCGCAGGAAATAGAAGAAGAAATTGAGGAACCAGAGCCTGAACCAGAACAAAATGAACCAGAAGAGGAACAGGTTTCTGAAATTACAGAGGAAGAAATACCTGAGCCTGAACCAGAGCCTGAACCAGAACCAGAAATTCAAGAAGAGCCTGTAGAAGAAGCTGAAACAGAACCAGAGCCTAACACTGAGCCAGCTGAAGAAACAGAACCCGAAGCAGAAGTTGTGCAGGAAGCTGAACCAGAGCCAGAAGCTGAACCAGAGCCAGAACCAGAAGCTGAAGAAACTGAGGAAGAAATTATGGCTAGTGAGGATAGTGAAAGTGAAGTTGAGGTAGTTCAGGAAGAAGAATCTTCTCAAAATGAAGTTGTTGAAGAAAATGTAGATTCAGCTGCAGATGAGGAAACTGATGCTGCAGAAGAAAATACAGAAGTTGATAACGATAATACTGAAACAATAGAATCAGAAGATAATGTTGAAAATAATAATACAACTCAGGAGGAAACTGCTCCACCCCCACCTCCACCACCGACTTCAGGTGACTTAATTGGTTTAATAGAGCCGCCAACATTTCCTAAGGATCTAGTCGGTAGTCGTTCTGAAGGAACAGTTAGTCTAATGGTCGAAATTTCACCAGGAGGCAATGTCAATAATATTGATATTATCGAGTCTTCAGGTTATGATTCTATGGATAGAGTTGCCCAATTAACCTTAGAACACGGCTGGGAGTTTAAAGAATATCAGCAGGCATATAGAATTCCTGTTTCAGTAAGATATTATATAGATCAATCAGATAACAGTCAGGTAGAAGTAGATATAGGCCAAGTTGATTTTATTTCTGGAGGTGAGTAATTGTTAATGGATAAATATAAAAGTATAACTTTAATTACTCTGCTGTTAATTTTCAGTTTAAGCTTTAATGCAGCAGCACAGGATAATTTTTTTCAAAATGAAGATGAGCATAATAATCTTCGTTTTGGGAATGAATATATAGTGATTGTGGTTAATCAAAATGAGAACTCACAGGGTAGATTTGCTGTAGAAACTACTGGAGGTGCTCCTGCCCGAGAAAATGACGATAATAAACCTTTAGTTTATGGAAGACCAAATCCCTGGACTTCCTATACATCACTTTGGATTAATAACCAAAAATATGTTTTTGGAGGTTCAACTGAAAGACGTGCAGGAGATAAAGCAAAATATGGAGAAGTTATTCAGGAACCAACTGTTGAAGATAATCAATTAGTAACTAAAACTCGTTTTGATGATGTTGTTGTTGAGCAAATTTTAAAAATAGTAAAAAGTTCAACCACTGGACTTGCAGATAGTGTTCAAATTCAATATAGAATTATCAATGAAGGTGATGAACAGGAAAAAATTGGTTTAAGAATAATGCTTGATACAATGTTAGGAGAAAATGATGGAGCCCCATTTAGATTGGGTGAAGATACAATAGCAGCTGATAAATTATATTATGATAAACAGCTTGATGATTTTTGGCAGGCCTTTGATAGTGTATCTAATCCACAGGTAACTTCTCAGGGTTCATTTATTGGACCTGATGTCAGTACTCCAGATAGAGTTTATTTTTCTGATTGGGGAAGCTTAGCAGATGGAGTCTGGGATTTTGATTTTAATCCTGGGCAGGAATTCATTCGTAAAGGTGAATACGAGATTGATAGCGCAGTAGCTATGTACTGGGTTCCAGAAATCATTGAACCAGGTGAAAGCAAAACATATATTACTAAATATGGGCTTGGTGGAATTACAATTGTTCCCGGTATTTTATCTTTAGGTGTAACTTCACCTGCAGAAGTTACTTTAGATGATAATAATCAGAGTTTTCCTGTAGTTGCATATTTAGAAAACACATCAGAAATTAATGCTCGTAATGTTTCTTTAAATATTGAACTTCCTGATAACTTTCGGGCAGATCAAGCAAATAGAAAACTTGGTGATATGGCATCAGGAGATATAGAGCAAATAACCTGGAATGTTAGTGCTAAAAATAGAGATAATATTCCAGAAGCTATGACTTATCGAGTAATAGTAGATGCAGATAATACCGATTCAAATGAAGTTGAACGAAGAGTTAAATTTTTAGGTCCACCAGAATTAAATGCTAATATTACTTTAATGGAAGATGTTCAATCAGTTGATGGTAGATTAGAACCTAATCCATTTAGGATACAGGCTGAGATTAATAATTCTGGAGAAACATCGTTATATGGTGTCCAGGCAGAATTGATTTTACCCCCTGGTTTAGTTGCAGCCAGCAGTGAAAAAAGCAAAAAACATCTTGGCATGTTAAGAGATGGAGAAAATATTAATATTAACTGGGCAATCGAAGCTTTAAGAGTGGATGGAACTTTACCTTTTGCCTTAAAAGTTACTGGTATAAACAACTATCAAAAAACTATAGTTGAAGAAATAAACTTACCGCAATTAAGGCCTTTGATTCTCCTTAAAGCAACTGAAGGACAGCGAGATGAAGACTATTATGCAGTTGATATTATAGCTGCAAATATAGCAGAAGCTGAAAAAATCGCTTTTGAACTGAACTATGATAATGATAATTTATTGTTAACTCATATTTCAAGAGGTGATTTTTTCGTAGGAGATAATAACTTATTACCATTTAATAGACCAGATAAGTCTGAACCAGGAAAAATTATTTTTAATCAGGAGTTTCCTTTTAACAAAGCTAATGGCGTTATTGCAACTATTCATTTTAAGCTTAAAAAGGATAGTCCTGGGAGTATTAATATTAAAGATTTAGAAGCAGTCAATGGAGCTGGATCTCCATTTGAAATTGAACTTAGAAATATTTTAGAGGAGGAAAATTAGATGTTTAACTACAAAAAAGTAATTTCTTTAACAGTGTTATTAATTTTAATTTTTAGTGTGGGTGCATTTGCACAGCAATTTGACGATGTTCCACGTGATCACTGGGCTTATGACAGTGTTCAAACCTTAGCTCAGAGGGGATATTTAAGCTTGTATTCCGGAGAAGATTTTAATGGTGAAGAGCCATTGACAAGATATGAAATGGCAGAAATAATTGCAAATGTTTTAGAAAATACAGTTGGTAGCACAAGTTCACAAAACTTAAGTGAAGAAGATGTAGATGTTATTCGTGAGCTGTCATTAGAATTTAGAGATGAACTTGTTACAGTTGCTCAAAGACAGAAAGATTTTGAGGAAAGATTAAATAATTTAGAAGATACTAATCAAATTCAAAATGAAGACATTGCAAATCTTAATGTAGAAATTGCAGAAATGAATGAAGATGTTCAAAAAGTATCAACTCTAGAAGAAAGTGTTAATCAAATAGATAGCCAAATTGCTGCTTTAGAAGATGAATTAGCAGCATTGAAGGAAGAAGGAGTTTCTGGACAAAAATTACAGGAACTTGAAGATAATCAGAGTGTAAACATGACTAGAATACAAGAATTAGAAAATAGAATAGAAGTTTTAGAAGGTGAAAAAACAGCCGAAGAGGACGAAGGTGGAGATTCCCTTAGAACTGGTTATATAATTGGTGGCCTTGCATTACTGGCACTATTACTTTAAGGTAAAATTATTATCTTTAAAGGATTAAATAAAGAATTAAATAAAGAATTAAATAAGATTAAGGAGAATGGTTATGGATAAGATTCACTTTAAAAAAGTTATAGTTATTTTGACTATGATTATATTATTAAATACAGTATTTATACCATTTCTGGTGCCAGCGCCTGAAGTAAAAGCTGCTTCAATTGAGAAAGAAGATATTTATACTGGTCTGGGCTTAATGTTTTTAATGGTAGTTCTGGGTAGTGGAAGTGACAAAAATCAAGAAGCTGCACCCGATAATTTTTATAATTACAAAAACTTTAATGCTGAGGAAATGGAAATATTGGCCAGTATAATTAATGCAGAGGCAAGAGGAGAGAGTTATGAGGGCAAAGTTGCTGTAGGGGCTGTTATAATTAATAGAGTCTATCATCCCTCTTTTCCTAATTCTATTAAAGGGGTTGTATTCCAATCAGGACAGTTTACACCTGTAGAAAATGGAATGATAAATCTTTCGCCAAATAATGATGCTTTTAAAGCTGCTTATGATGCCGTTAGCGGTATGGATCCTAGTCAGGGTAGTCTTTATTTTTATAATCCTGTAAAATCAAGGAATCCGGATTTTTTCGCTGGCAGAACCAAAGTAGTAACAATTGGTAACCATGTATTTTTGAAATAATAAAAATAGTTTAAAATAATTATAAAAACCCTTCCGGTTAGTTTTTAATAACTATTCGGAAGGGTTTTCTTGTTTTAGCTTATTTATTAAACTTCAATTATTTTTTCTACTGCTACAATTTTTTCGAATTCAAGCTCTTGCGTAACTTTATACATATTTCCTCCTGGAGATGTCTCTGGTACATCATTAACATTTATTTCATTAATCTCACCATTTTTGGCAGCTATCAGTAATTTATCATTTTTGGCAGCTTTAACAGCGCCTGCTAACTTATAATTTGTATTTGAGAATATTCTAATCCCCTTACCATTTCTTTTTTGAGCTTTAAAATTACTGAGTTTAATTTTATTTGCTCTACCATCTTCAGAAATTGAAATTAAGTAATCATCTGGTGAATAGGTATTAAAATAAATTGTTTTATCGTTTTTACTTAAATTAATTGCTTTACTTCCAAGAGTATTTCGTCCAGTAGTAGAGAAGCTATTTCCACTAAAACGGATTATATAACCATTTTTACTAACAACAAACAGATCCTGTTCAGCATCAGTTTTTTCAACATTTATTAACTGGTCATTATCCAATTTAATAGCTCTAATATGACTATAATTAGTTCTATATTCATCTGCAGTACTTCGTTTAATTAAGCCGCTTTCTGTGACAAAAGTATAATATTCATTTTTGCTGTCACTTTCTTCTTTTGCTAAAATATTAAGTGAAATTATATTTTCTTTAATAGGTATCTGAAGATATTTACTTAGGTTATCCCCTGTAGCTAGACCGTGATGCTCATCAATATCATGAACCTGTAAATTATAAACTTCACCCTGATTACTAAAGAAGAGAAGTTGATCTAAAGATGAACCTTCAACAGTAGAAATTAAATAGTCATTTTTAGCTTCACGTAAATTTTTATATTCCTCATTTCTTTTGATAATTCCACGATAGGAAAGTGATAAAACAGCATTTTTTTCTTTAATTAGATCATCTTTTGTAATTTCGGCTTTACTGTCATCACTAATAATTTCTGTTCTTCTTTTATCTGAAAAACGTTTTTTAATATCTTTTAACTCATCTCTGAGAACTGAATTTAGTTCTTCTTCATTATTTAAGATATTTTTATAATATTTTATTTTTTCTTCTAAATCTTTTCGTTCAGCCTCTAATTTTTCGAATTCCATTCCTACCAGCCGCTGCAGCTGCATTTCTAATATTGACTGAGCCTGTTTTTCTGAAATATTTAGCTCATCCATTAATTTTTCTCTAGCTTCTTGTTTAGATTGTGAATTTCTTATAACCTGAATTACTATATCCAGTTCATCAATTGCTCTTTTGAGACCTTCTAAAATATGATAACGATTTTCTGATTTATTTAAATTATATTTTGTATGATTTCTGATAACTTCTTTACGGAAATCTAAAAAATGTTCTAAAATCTCTAAAAGTCCCATAACTACTGGCTTTTTATCATTTAGGGCCAGCAGATTAATTCTAAAATTGTTCTGGAGAGAAGTATATTTATACAATCTATTTAAAATTAATTCTGGATCAGCATTGCTTTTTAATTCGATTACTATTCGAATTCCTTTTTTAGCAGACTCATCTCTTAAATCTGATACTTCTGATATTTTACCCTTATTTACAAGGCCAGCAATTTCTTCAATTAATTTAGCCTTATTGACCTGATAAGGAATTTCAGTAATAATTAAATTTTTGTGTCTGCCTTCTTTTTCAATTTTGCTTTTAGCTCTTAAAGTGATTTTACCTTTACCGTTCTCATAAGCAGACTTAATTCCATCATCACCAACAATCATCGCTCCAGTAGGGAAATCAGGACCTGGTAGATGATTTTTAATTATTGTATCTAGTCTGGCATTAGGATAGTCTAGAAGATGGATTGAAGCATCTATAACCTCTCCTAAATTGTGAGGAGGGATTGAGGTACTCATTCCAACTGCAATTCCGCTAGAACCATTTACTAAGAGATTAGGGATTTTAGAAGGTAATACCTCTGGTTCCTGTAGACTTCCGTCAAAATTATCAATAAAATTTACAGTTTCTTCATCTATATTATCTAAAAGTGCCTCTGCTATTTCTGTAAGTTTAGTTTCTGTATAACGCATTGCAGCAGCACTATCACCATCAATTGAACCATAATTACCTTGACCATCAATTAGCTGATATCTTTGATTAAAGTGCTGGGCCATCCTAACCATGGCTTCATAAACAGCACTATCACCATGTGGATGAAACTTACCTAAAACTTCACCTACTAAACGAGCTGATTTTTTATGAGGTCTATTATGAAGTAGACCTAATTCTTTAGCTGCAAAAAGTATTCGTCTATGTACAGGTTTTAAACCATCTCTAACATCAGGTAGAGCTCTACCAATAATAACACTTAAGGAATAATTCAAATATGCATCTTTCATTTTATCTTCAATTGCAATTGGGTAAATTTCTTCTTTCATTATCTATCTCCTTTCAGATTTAATCGTATTCTGCTAATTTATAATATCATTCTTATGATAGAATTTGCAAATTTAAAACCCGAAATACTGGCATTCTAAGAATCTCTTTGTTATAATAAGGAAATGGAGGATGGTGAAGACTCATGGATACACTTTTCAATAATGTAGATTATAATGCAGATCAAATACAAGTTTTAGAAGGTTTAGAAGCAGTTCGTAAAAGACCTGGAATGTATATAGGAAGTACTGGGATTAGAGGTTTGCATCATCTTGTCTGGGAAGTAGTAGATAACAGTATAGATGAATTTTTAGCTGGCAATGGTGATCAAATTAAGGTTACTATTCATGAAGGTGAAGAAATTAGTGTTGAGGATTTTGGACGGGGTATACCTGCTGATACCCATAAAGATACGGGTTTACCAGCTGTACAGGTAGTTTTAACTACTCTGCATGCCGGAGGTAAGTTTAATAATAATAGTTATAAAGTTTCTGGAGGCTTACATGGTGTTGGTGTTTCAGTAGTTAATGCACTTTCTTCAAAATTAACTATTACAACTCACTGGAAGGGTAATAAATATCAACAACATTATCAAAAAGGAATTCCTGTTGATAAACTTAAGAAAATAGGAAGCAGTGACCGCAGTGGTACAGTAATTCGTTTTAAACCTGATCCAGAAATTTTTTCAGCTCAAAAATTTAAATATGAAAATCTGGCTCACCGCCTGCAGGAGTCAGCCTATTTAAATAAGGAACTTACTCTTATTTTAAAAGATGAACGAGGAGAGGAAGTAGTAGAAGAAGAATTCCAATATGATGGAGGGATTAAAGCTTTTGTAGAATTTTTAAACAAAGATCGTAATGTATTGAATAATGATATTATCTATTTTGAATCAAAACCAGATGATTATGAAGTAGAGATTGCAGTTCAATACAACGATGGCTACAATGAGCGTATTTTTTCTTATGCAAATAATATTAATACGATTGATGGTGGTTATCATTTAACTGGTTTTAAAACTGCATTAACCAGAGCTATTAATAATTTTGCTAAAAAAAATAATCAGCTGCCTGCTAAGATTTCTTCTTTAAATGGAAAAGATGTTAGAGAAGGAATTACAGCAATAATTAATGTTAAATTGCCTGAGCCTCAGTTTGAAGGGCAAACTAAAACTAAGCTGGGTAATAGTGAGATTCGCAGTATTGTAGAAAGCGAAGTTTATGAATATTTGAGCCTCTATTTTGATACAAACCCTGAATTAGCAAAAAAGGTAATTGATAAGGCAGTTCAGGCAGTAAGAGCGCGTAAAGCTTCTAAAAAAGCAAGAGAGCTTACTAAAAGAAAAACTGCTCTTTCTTCGAATTCATTGCCAGGAAAGCTTTCCGACTGCAGCAGTAAAAAGGCCGAAAAAAGTGAACTATTTATAGTTGAGGGTGATTCTGCTGGTGGTTCTGCTAAACAGGGAAGAGAGCGTAAATTTCAAGCGATTTTGCCTTTGAAAGGTAAAATATTGAATGTAGAACGAGCTAGACTTGATAAAATTTTAAGTAATAATGAGGTTGCTTCGATTATAACTGCCTTAGGAGCCGGAATTGGGGAAGAATTTGATTTAAAAAAACTTCGCTACCACAAAATTATAATTATGACTGATGCTGATGTGGATGGTGCTCATATTGCAACTTTAATTTTAACGTTATTTTATCGCTATATGCCGGAATTAATTGAAAACGGCCACATTTATCTTGCCAAACCACCTTTATATAAAGTAACAAAGCGTGGTAAGAGTCACTATTTATACAGTGATCAGGAACTAGAAAAATTTAGGGCTGAAAACGAGAACAGCAGTTTTTCACTGCAGAGATATAAGGGGCTTGGCGAAATGAATCCAGATCAGCTCTGGAAAACAACCATGGATCCTGAAAATAGAGTTCTGCAAAAAGTTGAAATTGATGACGAAATTGAAGCTGATGATATTTTCACCCGCTTAATGGGTTCAAATGCTTCTTTAAGAAAAGAATTTATTTTTAATAATGCCGAGCTTGCTCAGACTATTGATGTTTAAAATTAAATTATAATTGAAGGTGGTGATAATTTGTCAGCACATAAAGGGTTTAATAATAGATATGCAAAAATATTATTAGCTTTTGTTATCGGACTAATTGTTGGTTTTATAGCTTTAGTCTACAATAATATTTTAGATTATTTTACTTTTTCTTTAATTGATATTGGCATGGAGCTGACAATTTTTAACCGCCTTACATTTTTATTTTTACCAGCAATTGGAGGACTTGTGGTAGGTTTTATTATTAAATATGGAAGTATGTCAGCAAAGGGGCATGGTATTCCAGCTATTTTATCTTCAATTGAAACTAAGGAAAGACACCTGACTTATCGTGATTTATTAACTGAAGGCTTTGCCTCAGCAATTACAATTTCTACTGGAGGTTCTGGTGGTAGAATCGGTCCTATAGTTGAAATTGGAGCAGGTATGGGAGATTTAATTGCCTATAAATTAGATCTTGATCTTTTTGACTATCAGACCTTTTTAGGTTGTGGTGCTGCAGCTGGAATTGCAGGCTTATTTCATGCACCATTAGGTGGAATAATGTTTGTTACGGAAATTTTATTTAATAAAATTGATAAAAATCGTTTGATGATGGTTGCTATTAGTGCTATTTCCGCTGATATGATTATTCGTTGGAGTGGAGAAGATCTTTTTTTAGCACATATAAATTTAGGTCAGGTTGGAAATGTCTATAACTTTATAACTGCAGCTGTAATAGGGCTTTTTGCAGCGTTTTTTGCTGTGGCTTTTATTTATACTCTGCGTAATTTATCCAATATATTTGATAAGTTAAAAATCAATATAATTTTAAAGCCTGCTTTAGGTGGTCTATTATTGGGAATGATCGCATTTAAGATTCCCGAAATAATGGGATCAGGAAATAGAATTATTGTTTCTTTATTTAATCAAAGAGAATATGATCTTAGTTTTTTATTTCTGCTTTTAATTTTTAAGATTTTAGCTACTGGATTAACCCTGGGCTCTGGTGGCTCAGGAGGTATTTTTTCGCCGGCACTTTTTATTGGCAGTTTAACCGGAATTATTATTGGTATTTTATCACATCAGCTTTTACCATTTTTAGCAGGTTCAGCTTCTTTATATGCTTTAATAGGGATGGCTGCTGTTATTAGCGCAGTAATTAGAGCCCCTTTAACTGCAACTTTTATTATACTTGAGTTTACACATAACTACAGCTTAATAATTCCACTTTTAATTGCCTCTTTAATTGCTGAAAGGGCAGCCAGCATGAGCGGTTTAGAGTCAGCTTATTCACCTACTTATTTTGAGCGTCTGTAAATAGTAAAAACTTGACAATTAAGTTAGATATGTTTTATAATTAAGTAGATAAAATCAATACTTAAATTAGAGAGGAGAGACTTAATATGCAGAAGTATCAGTGCACAGTTTGTATGTACATTTATGATCCAGAAGAAGGAGATCCTGTAGGAGGAATTGAGCCAGGAACATCTTTTGAAGATCTTCCAGATGATTGGACCTGCCCTGAATGTGGTGTAGGTAAAGATATGTTCGAACCATATGATGGCTAATAATACTTATATTTAAATATTTTCTAAAAGCTGGGGTCTTATCCCCAGTTTTTATTTTACAATCAAATTTAATTATAGTATAATTACTTCGAATAAGAAATAAGGGCGGGGTAAAAATGAATTTAAAGAAAAAAAACTTAACACCAGCTCAATATTTAGTTAGCGGCTATTTTGTAATTATTATGATTGGGTCTCTGTTATTAATGCTGCCAGCTGCAACAACTGATGGTCAGGGACTAAAGGCTGTAGATGCAGTTTTTACTGCTACCTCGGCAACTTGCGTTACCGGTTTGATTGTAGTAAATACAAAAGAAGCTTTTACAATTTTTGGTTCTACAGTAATTATGCTTTTAATCCAGATTGGTGGACTCGGGATTATGTCGATGTCTACTTTATTTGCTTTTATAGTTGGTAAAAAAATAAGTTTAAAAGAAAGATTAATTATTCAGGAAGATTTAAATCAGTATCAGATCTCTGGAATGGTAAGACTGGTCCAGTACCTTTTAGGTTTTACCTTTGCCATTGAGGGTACTGCAGCTGCAATTTTATTTTTGCGCTTTAGTCAGGATTATCCATTCTGGCGCTCGATATATTTATCAATATTCCATGCTGTTTCTGCTTTTAATAATGCTGGTTTTGATCTTTTTGGAAATAGTCTAGAAAATTTCACTGGAGATATTACAGTTAATTTTGTTATTATGGCTTTAATTATTTTAGGTGGTATAGGTTTTGGAGTAATGATGGAAGCCTATAATAGAATTAAATTCAAAAAAACTACCCTACAGACTAAAATTGTAGTAGTAATGACCTTAGCCTTATTACTTTTTGGATTTTTTGTATTTTTCATTTTAGAATATAATAATACTTTAGCTGGATTACCATTATTAGATAAAACTTTAGGAGCAATGTTTTTATCAGTTACTCCAAGGACCGCTGGCTTTAATACAGTTCCAACCGGGGCTTTAAAGCATTCATCATTATTTTTAATTATTGTTTTAATGTTTATTGGAGCTTCACCTGGTTCAACCGGTGGCGGTATTAAAACAACTACTTTTGGGGTTATTTTAGTGACCATGAAAAATATGATAACTGGTAAAGAAGATATGGAAATATATAATCGAAGATTTGAAAAACAGATTGTCTATAAAGCCTTTACAATTACTATGCTTGCAGCAGGATTAATTATATTAGTTACAACCCTGTTATTAATAATAGAAGATTTTCAATTTATAGATGCTTTATTCGAAACGGTTTCTGCTTTTGGTACTGTTGGATTATCAACTGGAATCACAGGTGAGCTTTCAGATATTAGTAGAGTTTTAATAACTGTTACTATGTTTGCCGGGAGAGTTGGTCCTTTAACTCTGGCAGTTGCAATCGGGGAAAAGCAGCGTAAAGGAACTTATCACTATCCAACAGAAAAAGTTATGGTAGGTTAACTAAATAAAGGTTTATGTGACAGGAGGAAATATAGATGAAACAGTTTGTTGTAATTGGATTAGGGCGTTTTGGTTCAAGTGTTGCGACAACATTAGCTGATAATAATTATGATGTACTAGCAATTGATAAAGATGAAGAAAGAGTACAGTCAATTTCTAACAAAGTAACTCATGCAGTTGAAGCTGATGCAACTGATGAAGAAGCTTTAAAAACTTTAGGAGTTAGAAATTTTGATGTTGCAGTAGTCAGTATTGGAGATAATGTTTCAGCAAATATATTATGTACATTAATTTTAAAAGAACTAGGAGTTCCTTATGTAATAGTTAAGGCTCCAGATACTTTACATGGTAAGGTTTTAACTAAAGTAGGAGCAGATAGAGTTGTTTACCCCGAAAGAGATATGGGGGCTCGAATTGCTCATAATTTAATTTCTTCGAATGTATTAGATTATATAGAATTTGCACCTGAATATGGTGTTATAGAAATTATTGCTACAGATAAAATGATCGGTAAAACTTTAAAAGAACTTGAGTTTAGATCCAAGTTTAATGTTAATGTGATGGCAATTAAAAGAGGGGAAAATTTAAATGTTTCTCCAGGAGCAGGTGACAAGGTTTTAGAAGGCGATAGATTGGTAGTAATGGGTAAAAATGAAAGTCTAGAATCACTGAAAGATTATGATGAAAGTAAAGATTTTTAAGTAATTTAGGAGTGGAATAATGAGTAAAAATAAATATTACAATATAATAACTTACGGCTGTCAGATGAATGAACATGATTCTGAAAGATTAGCAGGTATGCTGGAAGAAATGGGTTATCAGCATACAGAAGAATATAAAAATGCAGATATTATTTTGTTAAATACCTGTATCATTAGAGAAAATGCTGAACTTAAAGTATATGGTAAATTAGGTGAGCTAAAAAGATATAAAAGAGAAAACCCAGATTTAATTATTGGTATTGGTGGCTGTATGATGCAGCAGGATGCACCAGTTGATGAAGTTTATAAAAAATATCGTCATGTTGATCTTATTTTTGGTACCCACAATATTCATCATTTACCAGATTTAATAAGAAAAATTGAAGAAACAAGAGATAGAGTTGTTGAAGTTTGGGATGAGGAAGAAGGACTAATTCCTGACCTGCCTTCTCAACGAGAATCAGAATATTCAGCCTGGATTTCAATCATTCAGGGCTGTGATAACTTCTGTACTTATTGTATAGTTCCTTATGTACGAGGTCGAGAGCGCAGCCGCCCCATAGCTTCTATTGTAAATGAGGCAGAGAGATTAGCCGAAGATGGAGTTAAAGAAATCACTCTTTTAGGTCAAAATGTTAATTCATTTGGTAATGATCTGGATAAAGATATTACTTTTCCAAAATTACTGGAAGAATTAAATAAGGTAGAAAAACTAAAAAGAATTCGTTTTATGACCTCACATCCTCGAGATTTTTCTGATGCTCTTTTAGATAAAATTAAAAATTTAAATAAAGTGGCTAATCATATTCATCTACCGGTTCAATCCGGCAGCAATAAAGTGCTAAAGGAAATGAATCGTGGATATACTCGCGAATACTATATTGAGCGTGTTAAAAATATTCAGGAAGAAATTCCAGGTGCTTCAGTATCAACAGACTTTATAGTTGGTTTTCCTGGTGAAAGTGAAGAAGATTTTCAAAAGACTATTGACTTAGTTAAAGAATTGAAATTTGATATGGCTTATACTTTTATCTATTCTCCCCGCAGTGGTACACCAGCAGCTCGCAGGGATGATCAGATAGATGATGATGTTAAAAAAGAGCGTTTAAACCGCTTAATGGAACTGCAAAATAAAATTAGTTATGATAAAAATCAAAAACTGATAGGAACTACTCAAGAAATTTTAGTAACAGGTCCCAGCAATAATGATCCAGAAGTATATGAAGGCAGAACTTCAACAAATAAAATCTGTTTTATAGATATGAGAGAGGATTTAGTTGGAGAAATAGTTAAAATTAAAGTAGAATCTGCTAAGAGTTGGACCTTAGAAGGAAAAATTATAGAAGAGTAAAGTTTAATCAGATTAAAAGAGAGCTTTTTAGTTAATTAAAACTTTCTTTGGATTTTAAACCTGGAGGATAATTTAATAGATCTTTCAGGTTTTATCTTATTAATTTAAATTTTCAAATTTGATAGTTCAATTTTTATAAAGATGATTTTTTAGATTTGGAGGGATTAATTTGGCAGAGTTAACACCAATGATGCAGCAGTATCATGATTTAAAAAATAAATATCAGGATGCAATGTTATTTTTTCGCCTGGGTGATTTTTACGAAATGTTTGGTGATGATGCTAAAAAAGCAGCAAAAATATTAGATATTGCTCTAACTGCTCGTAATAAGGGTGGTGGAGAAAAGATACCAATGGCAGGAGTACCTTATCATTCTGCTGCTTCATATATCGAAAAATTAATAAAAAGTGGTATCAAAGTTGCAATCTGTGAACAGTTAGAAGATCCATCAGACAGCAGCGGAATTGTAGAAAGAGATGTTATTAGAGTTGTAACTCCTGGTACTGTAATAGAAAATGAAATATTATCAGAAAATGAAAACAACTACCTGGCTGCAGCCTTTAAATTTGGGGATTATTATGGTTTTTCTTATACTGATATTTCAACTGGAGAATTTTACTTAACGGAATTTTCTGCAGCTGATAAAAATAAACTTAAGGATGAAATTAATAGAATTTCTCCTCGAGAAATACTTTTAGATGAAAAAACAGCAGGCTCAAAAGTAATTAAAGAACTGCATAATCAATATAATTTCACTTTAAATATTTTAAAAGATAAAAAGTTTGATCGACTTTATCAAGGATTATTAGATCATTTTAAGCTTAAATCACTTGAAGGCTTTGGTTGTGAAGAAATGAGGGCAGCAGTTTATGCTGCAGGCCAGGTTTTATCTTATTTAGCTGAAACTCAAAAAAGAACAGTTAATCAAATAACAGCTTTAAAGGCCTATCATTTAGAAGACTATATGGTTTTAGACTCAGCAAGCCGCAGAAATTTAGAATTAACTTCAACTATTAGAGATAATCAGCGTTCAGGTTCTCTGCTCTCAATAGTAGATCAAACTGTGACTTCTATGGGAGGCAGAGAAATAAAGAAATGGATTAATCAGCCCTTGATTCAAAAAGAAAATATAGTAAAGAGGCATACTGCTCTTGCAGAAATTATAGATAATTATATGACTTTAGAAAAACTAAGAGATGAGTTAACAGAAATCTATGATTTAGAAAGAATAATGAGCAAAATAACCTATCACTCTGCTAATGCAAGGGATATGATTGCTTTAAGAAATTCTCTGGCTAAATTACCAGCAGTTAAAGAATTATTGACTGAATTTGAAAGCGACTTACTTTTAGAAATGCAGCAGGATTTCGACCTCTTAGAAGATATCCATTCTTTAATTGATAATTCAATCAAAGAAGAACCGCCTACAACTATTACTGAAGGTGGAATAATTAAAAAAGGATATGATTCTAAGCTGGATGAATTAAGAAACTTAGTCAGCAGCGGCAAAGACTGGATTTCGGCTCTGCAGAAAGAAGAAAGAGAAAAAACAGGTATTAATACTTTGAAAGTTGGTTTCAATAAAGTCTTTGGTTATTATTTAGAAGTTACTAATTCTCACACTGATAAAGTTCCTGAACGTTATGAAAGAAAACAGACTTTAAGTAATAGTGAGCGTTATATTATACCGGAGTTAAAAGAAAAGGAATCTGAAGTCTTAGGTGCAGAAGAGAAAATGAACGATCTTGAATATAAATTATTTGTAGAAATCAGAGAAGAAATAGCAGCTGAAGTTGAAAGAATTAATAAAACAGCAGCTATTATAGCTAAAATAGACGTTTTACTATCATTTTCTTATTTAGCTATAGAAAATAATTATAATCGGCCAGAAATTAATGATGGAACAGAAATAAAAATTAAAGATGGGCGCCATCCAGTTGTAGAAAAAATGTTTGCAGAACAGTTTGTACCAAATGATTGTTATTTAAATCAGAGTGATCAGCGTTTTATTATCATTACTGGTCCAAATATGTCTGGTAAATCAACTTATATGCGTCAGGTAGCTCTAATAGTATTAATGGCTCAGATAGGTTCTTATGTACCTGCAGAAGAGGCAGTTATCGGTTTAACAGATAGAATTTTTACTAGAGTTGGTGCTAGTGATGATTTGACCACTGGCCAGAGTACTTTTATGGTAGAAATGAATGAGGTAGCTAATATTGTCAACAATAGTACTGATAAAAGTTTAATCATTTTAGATGAGGTAGGAAGAGGTACAAGCACTTATGATGGAGTCTCTATTGCCTGGTCTGTCAGTGAATACCTCAATAATCCAGAGCGTATTGGTGCGCGAACATTATTTGCAACACACTACCATGAATTAACTAGATTAGAAGATGAATATCAGGGTATAAAAAATTACAATGTATTGGTTAAAGAAGATAGTGATGGGGTACACTTTTTACACCGTATTGTTGAAGGTAGAGCAAATGATAGTTATGGAATAGAAGTTGCCCGATTGGCAGGCTTGCCGGAGGAAATTATAATTAGTGCTCAGAAAATATTAGAGCGGCTTGAAAAAAATAATAAGATGCCAGTTCGCAAACTCGAAAGAACTGTGACTGATGATAAACACCAGCAGCTGCCCTTATTTAATCCAGAAAAAAGTCCGATTTTAAAAAAATTAGATGAACAAGATATTTTAGAGATGACTCCAATGGATGCTATGAACTTTTTATATAATTTAAAAAAGGATTTAAAAGAAGAGGAGAATTAAAATGGGTGTTATAAAACAGCTTCCTCAAAATGTAGCTAATCAGATTTCAGCAGGAGAGGTTATAGAAAGACCGGCCTCAATTGTTAAAGAATTAATTGAGAATTCTATCGACGCTGGAGCTAAAAATATTGAAATAAAAATCGAAGATGGTGGAAGAGATTTAATTAAAGTTAAAGATGATGGTCATGGTATTTTAGCTGATGATATAGAATCTGCTTTTAATCGCTATGCTACCAGTAAAATCGAAAATATTGATGATCTTTATTCTCTTTATAGTCTTGGCTTTAGAGGTGAGGCTTTGGCTAGTATTGCTTCGGTAGCAGAAATAGAGATGATCAGCCGGCATCAAGATAGTGATCAGGCAGTTAAAATTAAATTAAAAGGGGGAGAAATTTTAGATAAAAAACCTGTTGGATCAACAATAGGTACAGAAATTATTGTAAGAGATTTATTTTTTAATACTCCTGCCCGTTACAAATACTTAAAAACTACAACAACTGAGTTTTCTCATATTAGTAAAATAGTTAGTGCAGAAGCAACTGCCAATAGTGATTTAAGTTTTAAACTTTATCATAATGGCCGCCAGATTTTATCAACACCTGGTAATGGCAAGCTTAAGGATACTATTTATGCAGTATACGGCAGTGAAATAGCTGAGAATCTAATTCCTATAGATATTGAGGATAGATACATCAAACTAAGTGGGTATCTCTGCAGACCCGAATTAAGCCGCTCCAGCAGGAGCCATGAGCTCTTTTTTGTTAACGGTAGACCAATTTTTAATAATTTAACTGCTAAAGCAGTAGAAACTGCCTATAATAAATTAATTGATCCAGGCAGAAGACCTATTGTTTTTCTATTTATTAAAGTAAATCCAATTTTAGTTGATGTAAATGTCCATCCGGCTAAGAGAGAAGTTAAATTCTCCCGCAGTCAGATTATCTTTGATGTAATAAAAAAAGCTGTGCGGAATACTCTTAGGGAAAATGACCCTACTACAAGAATTAAATTAAATCAAAGTCAAAATTATGCTAAAGAAAATCAGAAAAATGATGAAGAAGTAGAGAGAGAACAGTTATTTAAAGATAATCATAAAGATAATCAAAAAACTAAAAAAAATAAATCTGAAAGAAATAATTATCATAAATCTTTTTCAAATTCATCTAATAAAAGAGACTATCAAAAAAATATTAATTATGGCAGTAATGCTGATAATAAAAATTATAATTCAAATCAGCAAAATTTAGATCAAAATAATTCAGATTATAAGAAAGATTTTAAGCAGCTAATAAAAGAAAATGAAAATAATGAATACTCATTAGAAAATGTAGAAGCTGAAGAAAGTTATTTCAAATTTTTAGGTCAGATTTTTAACAGTTACCTATTAATTGAAACTGATCAGGGTCTAAAAATTGTCGATCAGCATAATGCACAGGAAAGAATTTTATACGAAAGATTTTATGCTGAATATAATAAAAAAGATAAAGCCTCACAATCACTTCTCTTACCTGTAAAAATAGAACTTTCAGCAGAAGAGAGGGAAGTTGTACGTCAATATGAAGAAGAAATTAAAGAGATTGGCATTGATTTTAGTGATTTTGGTAATAAAACTATTTTAATTCAGGAAGTTCCTGTTTTACTGAAAAATATGTCAACTAGAAATATTATAGAAGAGCTGATAGCAGAACTAGCAGAGGCTGGTAAAACAAAATCGGCAGCTGAAGTACAAAAAAGTATGCTCGAATATTTAGCCTGTAGATCTTCCATTAAAGCAGGACAGCCTTTAACAAAAAAAGAAAGCATCCAGCTGATTAAAGATTTATATAAAACTGAAAATCCATACCGCTGTCCTCACAGTAGGCCAGTTATGATTAATATCAGCCGTGAAGAAATAGAAAAAGGACTTGGTAGAAAATGAGAGATTTAGTTGTTTTAACAGGACCAACAGCAGTTGGTAAAACTGAATTATCGCTTGAATTAGCAGCCCAAATTGAGGCTGAAATAATTTCAGCAGATTCAATGCAAATTTATAAAGAAATGGATATTGGGACTGCAAAAGCTTCTGAAGCAGAAAGAAATGAAATTCAACATCATTTAATTGATTTTTTAAGCCCAGAAGCAGATTATTCTGTATCTCAATTTCAGGATGACTGTGATCAGCTTATTTCTGAAATAAAAGCTAAAGGTAAAATTCCCTTTCTCGTCGGTGGTACACATCTATATTTAAGAGCTGTTTTGGAAGGATTTATGCTGCCTGAAATAGAACCGGATTACGAACTGCGTAATCAATTAGAAAATTTAGCTGAAGCTCAAGGAACAGAAGCAGTACATCGAATTCTTGCTGAAAAAGATACGATAACAGCAGAAAAACTGCATCCAAATGATTTAAGAAGAGTTATTAGGGCTATAGAAATTTATGAACAGACTGGAAAAACAAAAAGTTATTTTAAAAAACAACAAAAACAGCGTCCACCACGTTATTCCGCTTATAAATTTGCTTTAATCAGAAGCAGAGAAAATTTATATCAGAGAATTAATAAAAGAGTGGATCTAATGATGGAAGCAGGTCTTTTAGAAGAAGTTAAGTCTCTTTTAAATAAACATGATAATTTAAGTGATACTGCCCACCAGGCTTTGGGATATAAAGAATTAATATCACATCTTAAAGGTAATATTAGCTTGGAGGAAGCAGTTTATGAGATTAAAAAAAGAAGCAGACATTTTGCTAAAAGACAATTAACCTGGTTGAGAAAAGAAAATGATTTAATTGTTTTTAATATGGAAAAAGAAAGTAAAGATGAGATTTTAAATAACATGCTTAAATTAATAAAAGGAGAAAAAGATTATGAGCAAGAATACAGGAAACGAAAAAAAATTGATTTCTAATGGAGAAGAATTTGACCGTTTACTAGAGGAAAAGGAGGCTTTTTTTGTCTTGTTTTCTAACGATAGCTGTGGTTACTGTCAGATGGCAGAAAATAATATAAATCAAGTTATTGACTCTTTTCCGCAATTAGATCTTTATCAGCTAAAATTAAATGATGCCCCCGAAATTTTTGAACGCTATGGAATCAATTCTGTTCCAGTTTCAAAAGTTTTTAAAGCAGGAGAGGCAGTTTATACTGGTTTTGGAGTTCGTTCACCTAATGATATATATTATCAGCTTAAATCATATTTTGATGGAGGAAACTCGTATTTTCAAGATTTAGCTGATAAAAATAATTAATAATCATTTATTTAATCCATCTTTGCAGGAATTTTCAAAATAATATTGAATTTAATTAATATAGAGCTTTTAAAAATATAAAAGGAGGCTGCAGAGATGAACAACAATAATATTAATTATCAAGATCACATTTTGAAACATGTTCATGAGAAGGATATTGAGGTCATTGTTTATTTTGTAAATGGTTATCAATTAAAGGGCAAAATTACAGCTTATGATAACTTTACAGTCATTTTGAGAAGTGATCAGCGAGACCAGATGATTTATAAACATGCCATTTCTACTATTGCTCCAGTTGAAAAAATTACCGGTCTTCTTGATTTAGATTAATAATATTCAAAATTTTTAAAAACAAGACTATCTTAATTTACAGACAAAGAAAGTTGGTTTATTCTTGAAGAATAAGTTTTTGATTTTAATAATTTTTATAGTATTAATAACAACATTTTCTTTAAATACAGCAGCTGAATCAAAATATAACTGGGATCAATTAATAAAGACAACTAGCGATCAGCTGCAGCAAAATAAAAGTGATATTATTTTAAATTATACACTAGCGGTAGCCTATGCGAATATTGGGGATATCAAGAATGCATATAATATTATAGATGTTTTCGGCAGCAGTGTGAGGCGCAAAGATTTTAACGCTGCTGTTTCTCCATATTTATCAGATTGGCAAAACTATAGGGATCATGATAATTTATTACTTTTAAATTATGCTGCTTTTAAAGAGGTAATAAACAAAGATTATCAAGAAGCTGTATCATTATTTGAGTATATTTTTGAAATTGATCCTAATAATTTGTGGGCTTTAAATCATGCAGCTGCAGCTTTAGTAGAAATAAAAAAATATGATAAGGCTTTAGATTACGCTAACCAAGCCCTATCTATGCAGGAAAATGAATATTCTCATTTGATTAAAGGATATGCTTATTATGAAAATGGGAATTATGTTCGAGCAATATTTGAAGCTGCAAGTGCCAGAAAATTGTTTAAAGCTTTAGCAGATGAAGAATACCAAGATTTTATAGAGTGAAATTTATCTAGTTATAGCTGGGAGGAATTTGATGTTATTTGATCAGGATGGTAATTTTAAAATACAGCAGTTATTTTCTTATCCTAATGATAATTATCAAAAATTAAAAAAAGAAGCATTAAAATGCAGACGCTGTCAGCTGCGCGAAGAAGCTAATGGTGTTGTAATGGGGGAAGGGAATCTTAATAATAAAATTATGCTAATTGGAGAGGGACCTGGAGCAAATGAAGATCGTTTAGGACGTCCCTTTGTTGGTAGAGCTGGTAAATTAATGGATAAAATATTGGCATCTGTTAAATTAAAAAGGGAAGATCTCTATATTACAAATGTGATAAAGTGTCGTCCACCCGGAAACAGAGTACCTCGCCAAAATGAATTTGAGGCCTGTGTTTCAATTTTAAGAGCAGAAATTGAATTAATTAAACCAAAGGTTATTGTTACTTTAGGCTCAACAGCTACCAAATATTTAATTAATCCAGAAGAATCAATTACTAATGTTAGGGGAAAATGGTTTGAAAGAGGAGATATTTTTATACTCCCGACCTTTCACCCTGCCTATTTATTGAGAAATGAAAAGATGAAAAAATACAGCTGGTATGACTTTAAATTAATAAAAAAAGCCGCTGACAGGATAAATGAATTATCCAACAGCGGAAAAATATAAAGTTTTATTAAATGTAATTTTAAAATATCAGAAGCTAATTATTAATGAAGCAAAATAAAAATAAAATAAAAATTTAATTATTATATTTGTAAATTATAAATCCAGCTAAGCATTTATTTGCTTAGTTTTTTTATTTTTTATAGAAATTTAAATTAAAGATTAATCAAACTTTCTAAATAAACCAGTAACTTTACCTAAGATCTTTACATTCTTAGAAATAATAGGTTCATAAGCTGGATTTTCTGGTTGTAGTCTAATGTGGTCTTCCTCTTTGAAAAAACGCTTTACAGTTGCTTCATCATCAAGTAAAGCAATTACAATTTCATTATTTTGAGCATAACTTTGCTTTTCTGCAATTACATAGTCACCATCATGAATTCCTGCCTCAATCATGCTATTTCCACTAACTTTTAGCATAAATAAATCATTATTACCTACCTTTAAATAACTCAAGGGAAGAGGGAAATAGTCTTCAATATTTTCTTCTGCAAGAATAGGTGCCCCTGCTGTAACTTTACCAACCACTGGTATGTTAATCATTTCTTTATCAGTTTTATTATCCTTATCATTATTATATATAACCTCAATAGCCCTAGGTTTAGAAGGATCTCTGCGTAAATAATCAAGTTTTTCTAAAGTTTTTAAATGACTATGAACAGAAGCAGGAGACTTAAGTCCTACCGCCTTTCCAATTTCTCTTACAGAAGGTGGATAACCTTTGGATTTAATTTCATCTATAATAAATTGAAGTATACTTTGTTGTCTTTCAGATAGATTTTCCATAATATTTCCTCCATTCATATTTCTTTTATTATAACATAAATTTCAAAAATAGACAAACAATCGTTCAAACAACCCTTGACAATGAACATACGTACTGCTATAATATAAATACAAACAGTTGTTTAGTACAGATGTTTTTTTAAAAATGAAACAGGAGGGGTTATTTATGAACAATTTAAATACTTATACTATAAATTATCAAGGAGTTAAATCGAAAACTAGGCAGAAAAAGACAACATTTATTAAATTATTTAGTGCTTTAATGGGAATTTTATTTTTAAGTATTTTATTCATTTCACTTTTTTCATTAATTGGTTTTGGAGAAAATAGCAGTAATTTTATTAACCATGAGATTAAAAGTGGAGAATCTCTCTGGTCTATTGCTTCTCAATATTATAATAAAAATAATGTTGATTTAAGAAAAATAATTTTTGAAATTAAAAAGATAAATAATATAGATTCTGCTGTAATTAATCCTGGTAGAGAATTAATTATTCCTTTAGATTAAATAGCAAATTGAAGCTTTATTTTTTGATTATCTTTTAATTAATAGCTAATTAATAAAAATTTAATACAAATATATTTTTTGATATAAAATGATATAATTTGATATAAAATGGTTGTAATTCAGATGATTTATCTGTTTTACAATCATTTTTTTGTTATAGAATGTAAAGCCAAAGAGCCCAAGAAGCTGGAGCTCTTGCTGAATGCAGATATTTTTAGTAAAATATTAATAGAGAGGCTGATAAAAATGAAAAAAACAATAATTTATACTCGAGTTAGTACTCAAAAAGAAAGTCAGAACACTAGTTTAAAAAGACAAAAGGAAGAACTTTTAAGTTATGCTATGGAAAATGAACTTAAAGTTATAAAAACTGTAGAAGAAAAAGAAAGCGGCTTTAATGAGAGCAGGCCAGGAATCATAGAGGTTTTAAATTTAATAAAAAAAAGAAATGTTGAAATTCTTTTGGTACAAGACAGCAGTCGACTAGGCAGGGGTAATGCCAAAATGGCTTTAATCCATCAGGTAGAAAAAATGGGTGCTGAAATACATACATTGGCTGATCAAGGCGCTATTGCTTTAAATGATTTAGAAAAAATGATTTTAGAAATACTAGGTGTGGTTGAAAATTATCAGCAGGAATTAAGAAATCAAAATATCAGTAGAGCTATGAAAAAGAAAATAGCTGAAGATAAATTTAATCCAGCTGCTAATTTAAAAAATACAGATCAAGGTGGTAGGGATCGCAAAGAAGTACCTTTAAAAGAAATTATTAGGTTAAGAAAGTTAGAGCTGACATTTAAGGATATTGCAGCAACTCTTAGAGGTTTAGGCTATGATGTTTCAAAATCAACAGTACATAGACGTTATCAGGAGTATAAAAGAAATAATGAAGTTGTATTATAAGATTAAATTCAAAAATATGAGTTAGATTTAAATAGGATCTATAGACTAGCTTTATTGTTATTTATTTTACTTTTATTCTTGATGAAAATGATATACTTAATATCGAATAAACTTTAAGATTTAAATATACTGCTATAAATATAAAACAAGAGGAAAACTTTTAATGAGGTGAAATAAAATGAATAAGAATATAAACCCAAATAAAATCGCTGTTATTGGAGCTGGTGGTGTTGGTGCAACTACAGCTTATGCTTTAATGGTTCAAGGAGTGGGTTCCGAAATAGTTTTAATTGATCTTAACAAGGATAAAGCTGAAGGAGAAGCAATGGATTTAAGGCATGGAGCTTCTTTTGTCAATCCAGTCGATATTTATGCTGGGGATTATGAGGATTTAGCAGATGCTAAATTAATAATTATAACTGCTGGTGCAGCTCAGAAACCAGGAGAAACTAGACTAGATTTAATTAAAAAGAATACAGGTATTTTTAAAAAGATAATACCTTCTATAACTAAATATAATAAGGATGGGATATTATTAGTTGTAACAAACCCGGTTGATATTTTAACTTATTTAACTTATAAGATATCGGACTTTCCTGCTAATAGAGTGCTTGGATCGGGAACTGTGCTTGATAGTTCACGTTTTAGATCATTATTAAGCAAAAATTGTGGGGTAGCCGCAAGTAATGTCCATGGTTATATTATTGGAGAACATGGAGATAGTGAAGTTCCAGTCTGGAGTTTAACTAATATTGCTGGTACTCAAATAGATAATTACTGTCCAATTTGCAAAAAAGACTGTAAGGATAATCATTTTAAAGATATTAGTGATCAGGTTAAAAATGCTGGTTATGAGATAATAGATAAAAAAGGATCTACATTTTATGCTGTAGCTTTAGCTGTTTCAAGAATAGCAAGAGCTATTTTGAGAGATGAGAATGCAGTTTTAACAGTTTCATCCTTAATGAAAGGGTATTATGGAGTTGAAGATATGAGTTTAAGTCTACCAACTTTAATCAATTCTAATGGGATTAAAAATGTTTTAGAACTGCCACTTTCTGAAGCAGAAGAAAAAGCTTTTAAAGATTCAGCTCAACATTTAAAAGATAATATAACAGAATTAGATATTTAATTAGCAGAAAGAACAAAAAAACAATATATTTAATATAATTGTAAATCCAGATGTAAAAATTAAAATTGTTCTACATCTGGATTTTTAAAATTTTGATATCCCAATATCTTAAGTTAACTTAAGATATGAGATAAAAATAGTAGAATTAGATATATCAGCTTTAAAGCAAATATTTTACAATTAAATTTAAGCTTTAAAAAAACTTCGTAAAATAATAATTTTACGAAGTTTTTACTTAAAATCAATAGTTTTCACTAAAATGAGTTAAAATCAGCAATTTTTATCTTTTATTACTGCTTTTGATAAAGCCTCATAAATTAAAAAGCTGATCAAATACCCATCATAGCGAAAACTTTTTGCTTCTAGAGCCTCTGCTATATTTATATATCCTGTGTTTTATTCTTCTTGATAAACTGCAGCTACCTCTGCATAATAAAATGTGTGCATATCTTTGTCAGGATATTTATTTTCTAAAATATCTTCAGCTAAATTTTCTTTAACCATATCCTGCTGATATTTAATCTTACAGATAAAATGCAGATCATTTCCTTTGATGATTGGTACATTGCATTCTTCAACTTCTCCAAGTTCTAAATTTAATTCTTCAACTTTATTATAATCTCTGCCTGACTTAGTTCCACAAAACTGCAGCTCTTTTTTTAACTGACCATTTAAAGGCACACTGACTGTAAAAAACTCACTATTTTCAATTAGTTGATGTGTATAACGTGATTTTCTAACTGGAGCCATTAAAATATTTTGATTCCAGATAAAACCAGCAGTTCCCCAGCCCATTGTCATTGTGTTAACTTCTCCCTTAGCTTTTGTTGTTAAAAATACTCCTTTAGGCAAGACTTCATTATAATCGTTTAAAACTTGATTAAAATCTACTTTTTTCATTTTCGACACCTCTTTTTAATTTTAGCTAAAATTTTAAACAAAAAGCTGAATATCACTATCAAGAAATATTCAGCCTTAATTGTTAAATTTAATTTTTTTATAATTAGTTTACTTTTACTATAATTATTTTATACAATAATTATTTTAAATTTCCATTTTCATGTAATGATTTTATTTGAACTACATCTTTATCTCCACGTCCGGAAAGATTGATAATAACTATTTGGTCTTCATCTAATTCAGCAGCTACTTTCATTCCTCCTGCAATAGCATGAGCACTTTCTAAAGCAGGAATAATTCCTTCTTTTTCTGATAATAAATGAAAAGCATCTAAAGCTTCTTGATCATTTGCTGTAGTATAATTAGCTCTACCTGAATCCTTTAGAAAACTATGTTCTGGTCCAACTCCAGGATAATCTAAACCTGCAGCTATAGAATGGGTATGGGAAACAACATCACCATCATCATATAAGACATAACTTTTAAAACCATGCAGTTCTCCAGGCTTACCATAGGTTAAAGGAGCTGCGTTTTCACCCGGCTTATCACCTTTACCTCCTGGCTCAATACCTAAGATATTTACTTCTTCATCATCCACAAATGGTGCAAATAGACCAATTGCATTACTACCTCCACCAACACAGGCTACGATATAATCCGGTAATTTACCCTCTTTTTCTAAAATCTGTTTTCTGGCCTCTTCACCAATAATTGATTGAAATTCCTTAACCATAGTTGGATAAGGGTCAGGTCCTACTGCAGAACCTAACATGTAAAAAGTATCATCTGCATTTTGAACAAAATCTTTTAATGCCTCATCAACTGCATCTTTTAAAGTTGCATCACCAGCTGTTACTGGCCTAACTTCAGCTCCTAAAAGTTTCATTCTAAATACATTTAATTCTTGTCTTTTAATATCAACTTCACCCATGTAGACGATACAGTCCATATCAAATAAGGCACAGGCTGTTGCTGTTGCTACACCATGCTGGCCAGCTCCAGTTTCAGCAATAATTCTTTTTTTACCCATTTTACGGGCAAGTAGTGCTTGACCAATACAGTTATTAATCTTATGAGCACCGGTATGATTAAGATCTTCTCTTTTTAGATAAATCTTTGCTCCGCCAACCTCTTCAGTTAAGCTTTTAGCAAAATATAAAGGGCTGGGCTTACCAACATAGTCTTTAAATAAATATGCGAGTTCATCTCTAAATTCTTCTTCATCTTTAATTTCATAAAAAGCTTCTTTTAAATCCTTTAAAACGTCAGATAACTCAGGTGGTACTATACTGCCACCAAAATCACCAAAAAAACCATCTCTATTCTCTTCTCTACTCTTCTTATTCATTCTCTCATCCTCCATCTCAAATTTTTTGAATTTAATAAAAGTTTAGCAGAAATAACGCCAACTGTCAACTTATGAGGGGGTTAATTAATTTCTGAATTATAATTTAAGACAATTATATATCAATTAATTTAAATTATCTATATCTAATAGCCATTCCTTTACTGCCTGATTTGCAGGTCCTTTTTCAAAAAATAATTCAGTAAGATCAGAGTGATGTTTATTTTTATAAATTTTTAATTTTGCTGCTGCCTGAGTTTTTACTTTGATTTCCTTTATAAAATCAATAGAGTGATCTTTAGGAACCAAAGGGTCTTTTGCCCCGTGAAGACAGAAAACGGGAGTATTAAAGTCTGAATATATATAATTACTGGGATTGGCTTTTTTTCTTTTTTGAGCTGTCGGAACAAAGCCGTATAAATATTTTTCAGCTCTTATAGTTCTGCAGGGTCTCGAAAGATCAAGGGGTCCACTAATAGATAAAAAACCTTTCAAAAATTCATTATTAATTTTATATTCTTTTTGTAATTTTTGATTTAAAAGCACCAGAGCTCCCAGCTGTGCACCAGCTGATTGACCGACAATAATTATATTTTTTCTTAAATTTAAATCATCTATAATTATTTGAGTCTTATTTAGTGCTTTAAAAACATCAATTTTTTGATCTGGATATTGATAATCTGGAGCCAGTCTGTAGCTTGGCATAACTGTAATAAAACCAAGTTTGGTAAAGAAATCTGCAATAAATTTGAAAAAATAAGGATTTCCTTTGTTCCAGCCACCTCCATGGATAAAGAAAATTATATTATTACGTTTTATTTTAGCTTGAGAGTTATACCATAATAGATATTGTTTTTTATTATCTCCATAATAATATTTTTCTAATTCCAGGCTGTCAGCCAGTTTCCAATTTTTAAATTTAGCCCGAATAATTAATAAAAGAGTTGTTATATAATCTTCTAGCTGCCACAAAAGCATAAAGATAACCTCCATTATTTCAAATAATTTTTATGATTTTTTATTTAATGTTTTAATAAATTTATCTTTTCCAAAAACACTTCCGTGACCGGGATGAAATCTTTTGCAGTTATATTGTTTTATTTTCTTCCAACTTTTGATTAGCTGCTTTTTATCATTTGCAAATGGAGGATATACTGAATGAGGCATAAAGTTAAATAATGTATCACCACAGATGATATCTTCTTCATTTATTATCACACATATAGAACCATTAGTATGGCCTGGAGTATGAATAATTTCACCTTCAATCCCATGCTGTTTCAAATCATAATTATCTTTTATTGTAATATCTGGGCTTACTGCTTCAAACTTCCCTTCAGAGATCAGATTGCTCAGTTTAGAAATTAATTTAGAGATAAGAACTGTTCCTGCAGGAAAATCAGTTTTTCCTTTTTCTAAAAATTCTTTTTCAGTTTCATGAACCAGTATTTTAGCACCTGTTTTTTCTTTCAGAGCAGATAAACTTCCTACATGATCATAATGAACATGAGTTATTATTATAAGAGTAATATCTTTTAAGTCAGCATTCTTTTCAACTAGAATTTTTTTGATTTTCCCGACTTTATCCGGCATCCCTGCATCAATTAAAATAAATCCTTTTTCAGTTTCTATGAGATATGCATTAGATTTCCCCAGTTTTATTTGTTTAATAATTTTACTCATGTTTTTACCCCTTTTTTTAATTTTTACGAATTCGGGAATTAATTAATGGTTGTAATTAATATTTCATCTCGATTATAATGTACTACACTGAAATTTCTCCTTTAATAGTAGGATGAGGATCATAACCTATCAATTCTATATCTTCAAAGTCAATTTCAAAAATGTTCTCTGTGTCTGTATTAATTTTTAACTGTGGTAAAGATCTTGGTTTTCTACTCAGCTGTTCTTTGACTTGATCAAAGTGATTTTGATAAATATGCACATCTCCACCTGTCCAGACAAATTCCCCAACTTCAAGTCCAACTACTTGAGCAATCATATGGGTTAATAAACTGTAACTGGCAATGTTGAAGGGAACTCCCAAGAAGGTATCACAAGATCGCTGATATAATTGACAGGATAGCTTTCCTTCTGCTACATAAAACTGAAATAAGAGGTGACAGGGAGGTAGGGCCATCTTATCTAAATCACCAACATTCCAGGCATTTACAATTAACCTTCTGGAATATGGATTTTCTCTTATCTGGTCAATCACCTTAGAAATTTGATCTATTGTCCCATCTCTGCCTTCCCAGCTGCGCCATTGGTGGCCGTAAACATTACCTAAATCTCCATTTTCATCAGCCCACTCATCCCAAATATGCACATTATTATCATTTAAATATTTGATATTGGTGTCTCCCTTTAAAAACCAGAGCAGTTCGTGAACAACAGCTTTCCAGTAAATTTTTTTAGTAGTCATTAAAGGAAAACCCTTCTCTAGATCAAATCTCAACTGATAACCAAAGATACTTCTGGTACCTGTACCTGTTCGATCCTCGCGGTCCACTCCGTTGTCTAAAATATGCTGACACATTTCTAGATATTTTTTCATTTTAGATCACTCCTGAAAATTTTGTTTTCGCTGATACACATGATAAGAATATGAATATGGATTATTGCTGTCAGTAGTACCTTTTTCTTCAGACAGCTTAATCCAATTTTGCCAATTGATTTCTGGGAAATAAGTATCACCAGAAAACTCATTATCAATCATTGTTAAATATAATTTATTACTATAAGGTAAAAATGTTTTATAAATTTCTTCTCCTCCAATAATAAAAGCCTCTTCTTCTTTGTTCAAAAACTTTCTGAATATTTCTGCCGCTGAATGAACGATTAAACACCCATCAGCAGAATAATTTTTATTTTTGGTCATAATAATATTGGTTCTTCCAGGTAAAGGCCGAGCAAGAGATTCAAAAGTTTTTCTGCCCATAATAATTGGTGAACCCATAGTAATCTGCTTAAAATGCTGTAAATCAGCAGGCAGTTTCCAGGGGATATCTCCCTGATTGCCAATTAATTGATTTTTATCCATTGCTGCAATAATTGATAAACTCATCTCTACACCTCATTTATTTATCCGAGTCTTGAGCCAAGATCTACTTCCTGCTCTGGCTCAATTAAAACTACGCCTTCTTTTCCATAAACACCTAAAACTAAAACTTCTGACATGAAATCTGCTATCTGCTTTTGAGGAAAGTTTATTATTGCAAGTACCTGTTTATTGATTAAATCTTTGGGTTCATATAGATCAGTAATTTGGGCACTTGATTTCTTTTTGCCAATATCCTCACCAAAATCAAGCCAGAGTTTATAGGCTGGATCATTAGCTTTTTCAAAGTTTTCAACTTTAATAATTTTTCCCACTCTAATATCTAATTTCATAAAATCTTTAAATTCTGCCATTAAAATAAATCCTCCTGTTTTTTTGTAATTATTACTTTCAGTAATAACTTAAGTGATTTTCAATAATAAATAATATGTTTAATAAGTATCAATAATATTTAAAGGGCTGTTAAAACAGCCCTTTAAGATCAAGTATATTTATTAATTTTTATAATTCTGTTTAAATAGTTCTTCTGCCTCGATCCCAGTTTTTATGTGTTTTAACTAATTTAAATTCCTCATCACCCTGCTTATAAACTAAAAAATTATCATTATTAAGTTTAATTCCTAATTCACCCTTATATTTATGGCCATCTAAATTATTATCTACTTTAGCCTGCTTTATAGAATCACATCCTGTTACAACACCAATAGGATAGCCATCTTCTTTAATTAGAGCATCGACCCCTAAAGGACACTCATCTTCAGCCTCATAATTGGCCATATAATTTTCTTTAACATATTTTTCAGGTAATTTAATCCAGGTAATTTCTGTTTCTTTATTTGCAAAATGATCTACATAAATGTTATCAACTTCTAAAAGTTCATCAATAACCAGCCATTGTCCTAAAATATCAGTGATCTCTGTTTCTTTGAAAAAATCGTCAGAAGGTACTTCAATTTGTTTATCAGAATCACTTTCAAATTTCTTTTCCTTTACTATATTAGCCTTTTCATCTAACTCAAAGAAATTAATAATTTTCATAAAAAGAATCCCTCCTTAGTCATATTATTAATAATATTAAACAAAAAGTAGAATAATCCTGCATTATTTTATTATTTATAACTAATAAAAGCTCAATTTTTAGATATGAATTTGTTTCCTCTAATATAAAATCTCCACAGCTTATCTTTATATTCTTCTGCATAATCTATATTTACTCTAGGAGCTGCTTCTATTTTAAAATCATAATTTTCTTGATCTAATAGATATAATTTATTGCTTTTAACCAGGTCACAACCATCTAAACTTTTGTCAATCTTTAATGCCTGTGACAATTTACCAGGGCCATTAGTTAAATCTTCTATATTGCTGCTTTTAATACCTCTATTTTTCTTTATCAGCTCTAAACCAGCAACTGGTTCAACGGCTCTAATTAATACAGCATGTGGATCATCTTTGACTGCAGTTACTACATTAAAGCAGTGGTACATACCGTAGATTAAATAAATATAAGCCAATCCACCTTTTCCAAACATCGTTTTAGTTCTTTTAGTTTTCTTATTATTATAAGCATGAGAAGCTTTATCTTCTGCACCCATATATGCTTCTGTATCAACGATTTTAGTCATTATTTTTTGCCCATTAATTTCTCTAACAATAATTTTACCTAAAAGATCTTTAGCTGCTGTAACTGCATCATTTTGATAAAAATCATAGTCAAGTTTCAAAAATAATCACCTCAAATTAATTACTTCTATAATCTATTCGCGATTCCTTTTCAATATCATCTTTTATCTATCTTTCTATTTAATATTGAAAAATAATTAAGATTCATTATGAAAATAT
This sequence comes from Halanaerobium saccharolyticum subsp. saccharolyticum DSM 6643, assembly GCF_000350165.1. Taxonomy (NCBI): domain Bacteria; kingdom Bacillati; phylum Bacillota; class Clostridia; order Halanaerobiales; family Halanaerobiaceae; genus Halanaerobium; species Halanaerobium saccharolyticum. The sequence goes on along the minus strand of NZ_CAUI01000015.1, from coordinate 35,743 downwards.
TTCTCTTAACCACCACATTCACTTCCTTATTATTCAGGACTTTTGATTAAATTTTCACTAAAATCTGGATAAAAAGCATGCCAGCCAAACCACATTACATCAAAAACGATCAGCTCCTCATCATCTTTTCTAATCCTAACTGTATCTAATTCAGGCTCATAAATAGCGGTTAGTTGCTCTTCATCTATATTAAAGCTGATTTCTTTTTCTCTAACTACAAACTCTTTTTCTACAGCAAAGTGCTGACCTTTATATTCGCCTGCAGTAACAATATCTTTTCTATTAAGGCTGTCATTTTCAGATAAAACGTCGAAATATAAATTTTCATCACGATAATAATTTCCTGATTGATTATTGCGATAGGATCCATAGGGATCACTTGTATAATCTCTATTAAAACCTGTTTTGTTAGAAAGAATATTTGCTCTTTCATATTTAGCTTTAATATTACTCCAACTAGTCCAGGTGAGCTGAAATCTATCTAATTTTTCTCCAGCTAAGGGTCCGCTTATTGCCTGACCTAAAATCTGTGACCAGTAGCTTTCAGTCTGTCGATCGTACATAATCAAATTACTATTAACTAGTTTTCCTGATGTACCAAAATCTGAACTTCCTATTGAAAGATCGCCATAATACCCGATAGCTGAACCGGTTAACGGACAGTAGGTTATGCTTAATTTTTCTCCGTCAATTTCTTCATTAACAATTTCATGCCAGACCATTATACTCTGTGGAAATACATATATTTCTTCTTCTAATTCTGCCAAAAATACTGCATCTTCAGCTTCTAAAAACTGATCTGCCTCTTCTATAGATATATAGTTAGGGTTTTCAATAGGTGGAATACCGTCCGGTGGTGGTCCACCTGAAACAATATTTTCAGATAAAAGTTTAATTTTTTCCTCATCAGCTCCAAAAACATTTGCGGTTGTGACTGCTATTAAGACAGCAATTAATAAAATTATAGTTAAACGTTTTATAATCATCACCTCTTGTTTTAATTCTACTCTCACTTTGATCATAGTTCTGTTAGAAATCTAACAATCGAAAGAAAAAAACCTGATCAACAAGCATCAGAGTTTGGATAATCAGATAAAATAAAACTATTAAAATTTGAAAATGTTTTTTAACTACATCTCGACAATTTCAACCCTTCTATTTTTACTTCTTCCTTCTTCAGTAGAATTACTAAATAAAGGTGAGGCAGGACCCACTCCAACAGGAATTAATTGTTCTTGATTAATATCATACTCAGCTATTAGCTTATCGACTACTGCTTCAGCTCTTAAATTAGATAAATTCATATTTATCATATAACTACCGGTATTATCTGTATGTCCAACTACAAGATATCTTTTATCTGTATTTTCTTTCAAGAAATCTGCAGTAGTTGCTAATGCTTGTGCTGACTCTTCTTTAATGTTTGCTTCTCCAGTGTCAAAATAAATATTATAAATTGCTACTCGCCCTGATGCTTCTATTTCCTGTTCCAACGAATCTATAGTTATCATATCCATCTCCATAGCTTCTGCTTCCAGGGTGATTAATTCATAAAAAATAGTGTTACCTAAATCTAATGCTTTTTGGCCTTTTCCAACTGCAATAATGTTATAAATATCTGTGTCTGAAGTTTTTACTTTCCCAACAAGATATTCACTTACTTCACCTGGAAAATAACTCTGGGAAATCTGAGTTCCATTTGCTAATCCATGTTTTGTTCTAACTCTTTGGAAATAATCTTCAAAATAAACTTCATCAATTACAATTGATTGTGGATCTCTTGTCAGAAATAAGACTTCTCCTCCCATATTTTTAATTGTGTTTTCATAATTTTTTATTACTTCTAAAGCAGATCGTCCTTCAGGAGCCTGACACCACTGTCTTCTAATATTTCCTTCTATTAGCTTTAGTTCATCCGTATTAATTATTACTGGAAGCTCATCATAACCAAACTGGTCATCATATATAATTTCACTTCCTTCATAAATAGAAATAATCCCTTCTTTATCCTGAGCAAATATTGAAAAGCTTAAAGTAAGAAGAAGTAATGTAATAAATATAATTTTTAAATTTTTCATAATAACCTCCTTGTTTTTAACCTTAGTTAATAGATTTTTTCAAGATATTCCATTCTAGCTGTCATATTTTTTAATAGGAGATCAACTAAAGTTAAAGCAACCATCGCCTCTACTACAACAACAGCTCTCGGAACTATAACTGGATCATGTCTTCCCTGAATACTTAAATCAATATTTTCTCCGGATTTACTAACTGCCTGCTGAGTTTTTTCTATTGAAGGGGTTGGTTTAACAGCAGCTTTTAGAAAAATATCACTACCATCAGTAATGCCACCCAGAGTACCTCCTGCATTATTAGTTGTTTTATTTATTTCATTTTCGTTATATCTATAAAAATCATTGTGTTCATAACCAGTCATTTCTGCAGCTTCAAAACCACTACCGATTTCTACTCCTTTTACTGCTCCAATTGACATAACCGCTCTTGCTAACAAAGCATCACATTTATCAAATACCGGATCACCTAATCCTTCTGGAACATTTTTAACAACACATTCTATTGTTCCACCAGATGAATTATTTTTTTTAATTAACTTTCTTAAGTAACTCTCTGCTTTTTTTAAAGCTTCTGGATCAGGCATGTATAAGAAGTTTTGCATAATATAATCTTCGTCATAATTTTTAGGATCAATCTCAATTGGTCCGATTGAAGAAGTATAGGCTGTAATTTTGAGTTCTAGAGCAGCTAATATTTTTTTAGCGATAGCACCTGCAGCAACTCTGGCAGCAGTTTCTCTGCCTGAAGCGCGTCCACTTCCACGATGATCTCTAAAACCATATTTTAAGTCATAACTGTAATCAGATTGAGCTGGCCGATAGACATCCTTTAGCGCGGAATAGTCTTTAGATTTTTGATTTTTATTAAATATAATCATTGAAATCGGGGTTCCTGTTGTTTTTCCTTCAAATATTCCAGACAAAATCTCAACTTCATCTCCTTCTTTTCTTGGAGTTGCAAAGGGAGACTGGCCCGGTTTTCTACGATCTAAGTCCTTTTGAATATCTGCTTCTGAAATTTTAAGTCCTGCTGGACAACCATCTATTACTACTCCCAGTGCTTTTCCATGTGATTCTCCCCAGGTTGATATTTTAAATATATCTCCCAATATTGAACCAGACATTATTAAATCACCTCTTTTTTTATTTTAATTTAAATAATCTTGCAAATATATAAAATTACAATCCAGTTCCCTATAAATACAGTTATAAGAGTCTAAAATGAGCTGCCAAAGCCTATATTAAATTGGGGTGAACTATTTGCATTATCAAAAGCAATATCGGCTCTAATTGGGCCCAAAAATGAATAATAGATTAATCCTAAACCTCCATCATTTTCCCAGTCAAGCTCTCCTAATTCCTTATCAACTGCTGCAATTTTAGCACTATCAATGAAAATAACTCCCCATAAATCTCTTCGCCAAAGTTTTCTTTGATATTCTAAGGTAGTTTTTACATATTTATTACCTGCAAATTCATAATCCTGACCTCTAATTGGGATTCCACCATCATTTTTACTAAATGAACCAGCTCTAAATTGATAGTTAAAAGGTGTTTCTTCAGAAGCAAAGCCACCTTTAAAATCTGCAATAATTCGAGAATTTTTACTTAAATTATATGACTTATTGAGTTTTAGTTTAAGACTATTAAAATCATCAAAATTATCATTTAAAGAAAAAGCTCTGCTTAGTTCAATTTCAAATTCAAAATTATTATTATAGTTTAGGGTATAAGCTGGAATTAGATATTCTTGTTTTTGAGTTATGTTATTAATTGTATAATCATTTTCCTGAAATTTAAAATTATAATTATTTTTTATTTTTGAGGAAGGAATAGTCTCTAAATTAAACTGATAAAAATTTCCATCAGCTTTAAATTCTTTTTGGTTGAAATCTAATTTACTGTCAAAATTTCTATAATTAAAGCTATAAATATTAGCTTTTTCTGCAACATATTCCAGACCATATTCTTGATAAGAATTATCACTCCAATCGAAGCCGATTAAATAACTAAGGCCATTACCATGAGGATTTCTTATTTTTTGTTCAAAACTTTCTCCTAATAATCCGGTTGTTTTTCTAATTGCAAATTCCCAGGGGTGAATCATAAATATTCCACTATCTCTGCCATCAATTAAAATTTGATAGTTATTATCTTCAGTTTTAATACTGCTAATTTTAAGAGTTAGTGGATTTAACAGATCACTATTTAAGAGCCGCTTTCTGCTTAGATCTAAATATTGCTGCTGATAAAGATCTCCCTTCTTAAAAGGCAGTTGTTTTAATATTAATTCTTCACTGCTTCTATTTAATTCGGCAATTTTAATTTCCGAAATATTTTGGGCGCTGACAGTCATCGTCAAAGCTAAAACTAATATAAAAAACAAGATAAAGCAAAATGGTTTTTTCATTTCTATTCCTCCTATCTTAAGATAATGATACATCAAATTAAAAAAAGAATCCATCTTAAATGGTTAAAATATTTTTATTAGGAAAATAAAAACACCACAAGAAGGATTCATAATAACACTTATTTTTATTCAACTGATAAAAGTTTAATTTCTTTTTCTCCCATTATACCTTTAGGTTTGTAAATCATAACTATTATTAAAAATAATGCAAGTAGTACCTGAGTTAAACCAAACATTCTTGGTATTTCCAGTCCCATAATATTCATGCCTTCCTGTAAAGGCTGTAGAAGTTCGAGAATGGTTGTAATAATAGCTGCTCCAAGTATTGAACCACTTATACTAGAAACTCCACCAATAACAAGCATCATAATAATTTGAAAAACAACAAGAAGGTCAAAGGAAGAAGGACTTATTGTAAGAATAAGATGAGTCCAGAGAGCGCCTCCAATTCCAGTAAAAAAACTGCTTATCATAAAAGCATAAGCTTTATATTTAGCACTATTTACTCCCATTGCTTCTGCTAATCCTTCATCTTTACCAATCGCTTTAATTGCTCTTCCAAATCTAGAAGTAAGTAGAGTCCAAATAAGGTAAACAAGAAAAACAGCTATTCCAAAAATCCACCAAATATTTGTATAAGGGGGTGCTCCTCTTAAACCGGTTGCACCATTTGTAATTGGTCGAATATTTTCTGCAATATTAATCATAATAATATTAATTCCAAGTGATGCCAGAATAAAATAGTGACCTTTTAATCTAAATGCTGGCAGAAGAATAGTTAAACCTACAAGCATCGCTATTATACCAGCAAATATAATAGATAAAACAAAAGGGAATTGTGCTTGTTCTAACCAGAGTGGAAGTTGTAAAGTGTTTGCTTTAAACTCTACTGGTAAAGTTAAAAGAGCAGTTGTGTAACCTCCAGCAAGCATTAGTCCACCATGACCTAAAGAAAAAATATTAGCATAGCCATTAGTTATATTTAAACTTAGAGTTAAAATAACATTGATACCAAACAAAAGTAGTATTCTGTAATAATAGCCGCTTAATATATTTGATAATAAAAAAAGTAATATAAAAAAAAGAACTAAAATAATTATTGTAGCTTTTTTGCGGTTTGCCCAAAATTGATCACTGTAATCTTCGTATGATTTCATATATATCTACTCCCATTTAATATTAGATCTAAAAAGACCAGTTGGTTTATAGAAAAGAATAATAAATAGTACTATCCATACAAAAAGTGGTCGCAGCCCCGAATATACAGAAGGTAAAAATGCTACAAACAATACCTGTCCTACTCCTAATAAAAAGCCACTTATTGCTGCACCTGTGATATTCCCTATTCCACCAAGCACTGCAGCAATAAAACCACTTATACCAGGATGATATCCCATTGCTGGCCTAACATTTCCATATTGTAAGCCCCAAGCAACTCCAGCTACTGCAGCAAGTGCAGAACCAATAACAAATGTTGCAACAATTATTGAGTTACTATTAATTCCCATTGCTTCAGCAGTTTCTTTATTGTAAGAAACTCCTCTCATTGCAATTCCCAACTTAGTATTTCTAATAAATAAGCTTAAAGCTAAAGTTATTAAAACTGTAAATATAAAAATTATTAAATTTAAATCTGTAATTAAAATATCTCCCCAAAAACGGATTCCTTGTAAATATTCAGGCATTGGAAATTGAAGTGAACGGCTGCCAAAAAACATAATAAATAAACTTCTAATTCCTATTGAAGCAGCAAGTGAAGTAATAAATAAAGTTATATCTCCAGAACCCTGTACTGGACGATAACAAAATCTTTCTAAGATAACTCCTACAAGTACTGAGGCAATAATAGCTATTATAAGTGCAATAGGAAGAGAGAATCCTAAACCTGTAATTGCATACATAGCAGCAAAGGCACCAATCATAAAAACTTCTCCATGAGCAAAATTTATTAGCCCTAAAACACCATAAATCATAGTATAACCAACAGCTAATAGTGCCAGCATACTCCCCAAGCTTAAAGCATTTAAAATTTGTTGTAAAATATATGTTAAGTCCATTAAAATACTCCCTTCTAACTACGCAATTCCCATATATGTTTTTTGAACATAGTCATTTTCTGCTAATACCGAAGCTTTTTCATCTAATACAAACTTACCTTTTTCCATAACGTAAGCATGATCTGAAAGCTGCAGTGCCAGACTTACATTTTGTTCAATTAATAAGATAGTTGTTCCCATTTGATTAATTTCTGCAAGTCTATTAAAAATTTCTTCTGCTATTATTGGTGCAAGCCCTAAAGAAGGTTCATCGAGAATAAGTAGATCTGGATCCTGCATTAAAGCTCTTGCAATAGCCAGCATTTGCTGTTCTCCCCCTGACAAAGAACTTGCTTCCTGATTTTTACGTTCTTTGAGTCTGGGAAAAAGCTTATAGACTTCTTCCAACCTTTCACTAAAATCTTTTTTATCAACTGTATATGCACCAATACGAAGATTTTCATAAACATTTAAATTACCAAAAACTTCTCTTCCTTCAGGTGAATATCCAATCCCGCTTGCAACAATTTCATATGTTTCAAGGCCATTTATAGTTTCACCTTTGAATTTTATTTCCCCAGCATTTGCTTTAATTAAACCCAAAATTGTTTTAATAGTTGTTGATTTACCTACTCCATTTGCCCCAACTATTGTTACAATCTGTCCTTTTTTTACTTTAAGTGAAACATTATGTAGAACCTTAACATGACCATACCCTGATTCTATATTTTTTAATGTTAATAAATTTTGATTATTGGTAGAATCTTTAACCATTAGTCTGCTCCCTTCTCAATACTCGGCAATTATATTTGATAGCTTTTACCTAAATAAGCCTCAATAACTTTTTGATTCGATTGAACATGTTCTGGATTTCCTTCTGCAATAATATCTCCCTGTTCCATGACAATAATTCTGGGACAAATATTCATTATTACCCTCATATCATGTTCAACTAAAATTGTTGAGATATTTAAATCTTTATTAATCCACTTAATTATATTAACAAGTTCATCTGTTTCGGAAGGGTTCATGCCTGCAGTCGGTTCATCTAATAATATTAAATTAGGTTTAAGCAGAATCGCTCTGGCAATATCAGCTTTACGCTGAATTCCTGGAGGAAGATCATCAACCTTTTCATCTTTATACTGTGAGATATTAAAATGTTTTAGAGTCTCATCAATTTCTTTTAAATACTGATCTTCTTTACCTAAAAATCTATTTGTTCTGAAAATTGTATCTAAAATATTATAATCATTCCAAATATGAAAAGCTAATTGCATGTTTTCTAAAACAGTCATTCCAGTCATCAGTCTTATATTCTGAAAAGTTCTAGCAATGCCTATATCTGCAATCTGATCTGGCCTTAAATCAGTAATATCATCATCTTTATAAACAATATTACCTGAAGTTACAGCCAAGTTTCCGCTTATCAGATTAAACGTAGTAGTTTTACCAGCACCGTTTGGACCAATCAATCCTAATAGTTCTCCTTCTTCTAAAGTCATAGAAAAATTTTCTACGGCAGTTAAACCGCCGAATTTTTTTGTTAATTTATCAAGTTTTAATAACTGTTTACTCATTGCAGCTCCTTTCTGATAAGCTAATAGATGAGGTGAACAGCGAACTGTTCACCTCCCAATAATAATTTTTATTTTTCAAAATCTTCCGGCCACATTGTCTTTACATATACTCTTTCTCCGTTTTTAATTTGCTTTATGACGACTGGTTTAGTAGGTGGAAGGTTAGGCTCATATTTTATAGGTACAATTAAATTATTAAATTCATTATTAATTAATGATTTCTGAACAGCCATTCTTTGCTCAGCTAAGTCCATTGACATCCATTCATCTTTATCTATTTTTTTAATTGCTTCTAAAATAATTTGAGCAGAATCAAAGCCAAGGCCTTCAAATCCACCTGGTGTGTAGCCATGTTTTGCTTCGAATTCTGTTACAAAATCATTTGCAATATCAGTCATAGCTTCTTCTATAGCAAAGTGAGATGAGATATAAGCGCCTTCTACAGAATCGCCTCCAATTTCTATTACTTCATCAAAATCTCCTGCATCTGGATAAATAATTGGAACATTAATTCCAAAACGTCTTGCTTGGTTTGCAATTACAGGTGCATCTTGTGGTAAAGGTGGAATAATAAATAGTGCATCAATATCATTATACTGTCTAATTCTTGTCATCTGAGCTGTATAATCTTGATCACCAGTTTGATAATTTTCTTCTACAGCTATAGGGTTTTCTTTACCTGTAAACTCTTTAAACGCTTCCACAAAATGTTCTGCTAAAGTAATACTGTAATCAGCATTTACATCTTTAATAATTGCAATATTATCAAATCCAAGTTCTTCGGCAACATATTTTGCCAGTGCTCGTGCCTGTGCATCATCACCAAAGGGGGTCATAAAAATATAGTCGCCCATTTCTGCTATACTAGGTGTTGTAGCTGTTGGATCCATTAAAACAGTTTTATTATTCTCAAAGATTGGTGCTGCTGCTGATAAATAATTTATATCAACTGGGCCGATTCCTGCAATAACATTTTCTTCTTCTATCAATCTTATAGAAGCATTAGAAATAACAGTTTGATTACTTTGACCATCAATATTGGTATATTCAATTTCTTGACCGTGGATTCCACCATCTTCATTTGCCATATCAACAGCAAGTTGAGCTCCCCGTAAAACCATTTCCCCGATTGATCCTAATATCCCAACCATACTTGATGTACCACCAATTTTTATTGGATCAGCTGCTAATGTAAAAATAGAAAACTGCGCTAACAACAAAAAGGTTATAAATAAAATACTTAATACTCTCTTCTTCATACTATTATCCCCCTAATATTTTATGTTAGACTAAAACTCAATATTATATTCTGTTAGAGCTTTTTTATCAACACGCATTCTTGCAGTTTTTTCTGGGTCGACTACTTGAGAAACCTGTAGATCACAAATTATACTCATCAACATTGCAATTTGATTATTTTCTAAATTTAACCTCTGCTTCAGAAATTTAAACATGTTATTACTTGCTTTCTTTGCTGCTGCATCAAGGGTTGGCCCAGAGGCAATCGTATAAAATGCATCATCTCTTTCTACCATCGGATCAGTAATTGATTTTCCTTTAATAACATCAACTTTAACAGTTACTTCACCAGCTATTTCTACTCCACTAATAACTACTTCACCATCACCCATTGCAGCATGAAGATCACCCATTGCAAGCATGGCGCCAGAAACCTTAACTGGAAAATATAATATAGAGTCTTCTGTAATAACTTTTGTATCCATATTACCACCGTGAGAACCAGGAGTACCACAAGGCACTGCTTCTTCATCTTCACCTGGAGAACAACCAATTACTCCTATCATAGGATTTAAATCAATCTTAATTTTATCATTAAAAACTACTTTGTTATTTTCAATAGGAATAATTTTAGTTTCTGATTCTTCGATAAATTCTGCTAAAAATCCCATTTCTGGAACAGCCACCATAACTCCCTGATTATTTAAAGTCATTTTTTTGATTTCAACCTTTAAGGTATCACCTGGTTCTGCTCCTTCAACTTTTAAGGGACCTGTAGCAGGATTAACCGTATCCCAATCAGTAGTTTCAAATAAAACATTTTCACTTTGAATTTGGTCACTGAAACAATCTTTTGTTTCGAAGGTAACGGTTTCTCCTGGCTGACAAGATGCTGCAGGTTCATTTTCTGAAGACATACTGTAAACAACATTTTCAGAACTTATTTTCATAAATACACCCCCTTTAAATTCATTAACTTTAGCCTCCTAAAGTTTGATATATTATACCATAGAAAAAAATATTTGTAAAGATTATTAAGAATACTGTTAATATTGTGAAAATAAAAACTATATAAATTTTATTATAACTTGTAGACTTTTAAGAAATCTATTCAATTTTTGGAGGTTCTTCTCCAATTGGGCATATTCGTGCACATATTTCGCAACTGTGAGCAGAGTTTAATTTTTTATGTCTTTCTTTACATCGCTGGATATTAAAATCATTTTGACTCAAAGCATTTACTGGACAAGCTTCAATACATTTTCCACAATGAATACAGACTTCACTTGAATAAGTCGGCTCAGAATTATATATTTCAGCATCAGTTAACAAAACTCTTAAATGAACCCAAGGACCCCATTCTTTATGCAAAAATAAGTTATTATCTCCTATTTCACCGAGACTTGTTTTATTAGCAAGTTCTTTAAATCTTACCCCACTAACTCCTGGATAAGCTACAATTTTTGTATTAAATCCTTTTAATTTAAGATAATCTTTTATATCTCTTATAGTATCCTTTGTATGTAAATCAGCTATACAGGTTGAATTTCCTCGTTCGGATCTCATTTGAGTCCAGATCCATTCCTGAGAATTTTCAATGTGATGTGCCACAACAATAATAGATTTAACAGCAGCTGAAATATTTTTTAAAGGTCTTTTTTCATCTTTATAACAATCATTGATATCTATTTTTGCAGCAGCACAGCAGTCAGGTGTTAAATTATTAATTTCTGTCAAATTCAATATTTACTTCCTCCTATTGTTTTGACTGATTATAGATCAGGCCATTTGATCTTGATAAGATTATAGATAATCATTTTAATTATTATTTTTTCTAAGTGTCACTAAAAATAATTTTCTGGGAAGTCCTCCTTCTTCAAACTCACTAATCTCATCTATCTCAAACCCTTTTGCTAAGTGTTCTACTTTATCCCTGCTAAAAAAGTGAACCACAAAGCCGCCAACTTTATACATATCCTCTCCACAGTGAATGCCTGTCCCGTAATCAGCATCATTTGTATTTCTAGCTGTATATATATTTAAACCATTTGGCTTTAATATTCGGTTTATTTCACTTGAAAGAAATTCCAATTCTGCAGTTGTAAAAGCCATGCAATACAACATGTGAGAATAACAAGCATCAAATTCTTGATCTGCAAAAGGAAGTGGATCTCTTAGATCATGACATTTTGCGGTAATGGAATCTGATAAATTCATTGCCTCTGTTTTTTCATTAATAGCTTCAACTCCAGTCTCACAATAATCTAAAACGTAAACTTCAAAGCCATTTTGAGCCAAGAAAATTGTATCTCTTCCCTGTCCTCCCCCTAATTCAAGAATCTTCTTTTTTCCTTCATTTTTGAATTTTTTTGCTGCAGCTTGGGCAGAATAACTTGCTTTTAGACCAAACATATCTTTTTTTCTACTAAAGGTATTTTCCCAGTGTTGAGATTGTTTATTTAAAACTTCTTTTTCTATTTTCTTTTCATTTTTCATTATTTTATTCCCCTTTTAGTATAGGATCAGTTTTTTAGGCTCTATGTTTATTATATTATAACACATAATAATGTGATCATCATTTTTATCAAAAATATAAAAACCCTTCCAGAGTGGAAGGGTAAAAATATAACTTATGAAGCTATTTTCATAAAATCATTATCTTTATTTTTAGCATATTCAGCTAAATCTAATTCCATATAATAGCGATCTACTCCTTCTCCATAAACATCATTTTCGTGTTTTTTCTTTTCAAATCCTAATTTATCTTTGTAAACATGAATAGCCGGCTCATTATCAGGATCAACTGTCAGACTTGCTTTAGAATAACCATCTTCAATTAATAATTCCATACCTGATTTAATAAGTTTAGTTCCTAATCCCTGATTTCTATAATCTTCTTCTATAGCTAAAGCATATAAATAAGCTGTATCTTCATCATCCCAATCATTCATAAGTTCTAAAAACCCAACTGGATCCTGATCATCAAATAGCACTATTAGTTTTCCGTGTTGAATCAAAGGAACTAACTCCCATTTTGATAAACCACATTCTCGAAAAGTTCTAGTTTCAAGTTCTACTAACTTATCAAGTAATTCTTGATCAAAATCTTCAATTATTCTAATCTCCATAGTTTTCTCCCCCTGGATTTGTTTTGTAAAATAGAAAAACTGCAATTCGAAACAATTCCTAAAATTGTATCAAATTCCAGTTTAAACAAATAAAATCAAACTTTGATCAAATTTATTATTTTTTTAAATACTGCAGAAAACTTAGGCTTGATCTTCTAATAAAGATTATAGGAAAAAACAAGCTTAATGTCAAGCATATGAGAGCTATTCTTATTTTAAAGCAATTATTAATCTGGTTAGGATAGATGATGTCATCATTTATTTATAAATAAAATTAGTATTTATTCAGTAATTTTTTAGGAATATGACAGTAATCATCCGGACATTTTTCCAATCTATCTTGATGTTCTTCAGCACTTTTTACATAATTAGTCAGCGGTAGTACTTCTACAACAATTCTGTCACAATCATTTCTTTTTCCAATATGTTCTTTTGCTTTTTTCAAATCATTTGGATTTTTGCTGTAGATACCTGTGCGATATTTTTTGCCAACATCACTACCCTGTTTATTTAAACTATAGGGGTTAATAATTTCAAAGAAATAATCTATCAATTGCTCCAAAGACACTATGTTTGGATCATATTTGGTTTTTACACATTCAGCATAACCATCGTAATCAACAGCAAGCGTTTTAGTTTTTCCATTTGCTCTGCCAGCTTCAGTCATTTTAACCCCAGGCAAAGTTTTAATGAAAGCCTGTACACCCCATAGACATCCTCCTGCAAAATATATTACTTTCATAATCGACTCCTTTATTTTTTATTAAATCGTGTAGCATATACTTTTCTCGGGAAATCCCCTTTTGCATATTCAATTTTTCTTTCTCCCTTGACTATATCTTCATCAGCTTTTGCTTCTATTACTTCACCTATAAACAGATTTTTATCTCCTGTTATTATTTTTTGTGTAACCTTACATTCCATATAAGCTATACATTCATCAATAATAGGGACCTTTACTTTTACAGCTGGTTTTTTAGTTAAAGCAGTTTCCTTAAATTTATCCACTTGATAGCCTGAGTGAAAACCACAATAATATATTTCTTTTTTAAGTTCTTTTGAAGGAACATTTACTATAAATTCTTTTGTGTCTTCGATTAATTTAGAAGAATAGAAGTCTTTGCCTATTGCACAAGCAATAAGTGGAGGCTCTTTTGCTACTGGCATACAAAAACTAACAGCAATTATATTTGATTTACCTTCAATATCTCCACAAGTTATCAGAAAGTGCCTCATTGGCCACATAAATTCCAAATAATCAACTTCAATTTTCATTTTACTCATCCTCTTTAATATATTTAACCTGATCCTGACTGTCTGAAATAATAATTTCTTCAATGCTAAAAACAATTAAACCTATATTATTACCTGAGATGAATTGAGGCATATTAATATTTTCCTTATGCATTTCTGTATATTTCTTTTCGTTTTTATCATCTATTGTCACAGCAGTTCCTAAAAGAGTTGCACTCTGTTTATTAGAACTTGAGGATATCAGCAAGGATATGTTTTTGTTTTTTTGAATATTAGAATATTTTCTGCTATTTTTTCTACTGCTTAAAATAATTTTATTTTCGTTTTCTAAATAGGTAAAATTCATTAGTGATAAGTAGGGTTTATTCTCCAAACAGGTAGCCATTGCACATAAATTTTCATTTTCTATCAATTCTATGATATCTTTTGGAATATTCATCTTTTCTCTCCTTGTTTTTTAAAAAATAAGATTTAAGTGTTTCTAGTTAGACTTTAAATTATTTTTATATTAAATCGCTTTAGTCCCTGTAAATCTATATAACAATCATACTTATAATAATTAAAAGAAATCCCAAAAGGCCACTAAGATATAATCTGCGAACATAAATCCGACCTTCTTTGATAGTTGAACTTTTAATGAGTTTTATCCCCCAAATTAAGATCATACTATTTGTTAAAGAAATAATAATTAAATAACTGATTCCAAATAAATTTAAAATTACTGGTATAAAACTTAAGATAATATAAATCATAAATAATAAGAATGAAATATTAAGGGCTTTTTGTCTCCCAATAAGTATTGCAATTGATTTTATATTTCTCTTTTTGTCTCCCTCAATATCCATTGCATCTGCTGCAATTTCTTCTCCAAGGTCAAAAACAAAAAGCATTAGACTAAAAATCAGAACAGCCTCATTCCAGGGATTACCAACTGCTATCGCTCCAAGAATAATAGTAACTGCAACTGAGGAACTAACAAATAAATTACCCAACAAACCTTTTTCTTTTAACTTCCAATTATATAGGAAACCAATAAACCAAAAAATTATATATAATAAAATAGCTGCTTTATTAATAAAAAAAGATATGACCAATCCAAGCAAGCTTATAATAATAGTAAAGACTATAGCAGTATTTGAAGAAACCAATCCTGAGGGTAGAGGTCTATTTGGTGCATTAATTTTATCCACTTCAATATCAAAAAAGTCATTTAAAATCATTGCCGATCCAGATAGTAAAAAACCCCACATAAAACCCAAAAATAATTCTGATAAAGAAGGTAATTTACCAAGTGTGATAATTTCTCCTATAATTACAGAGATTCCTGCAGCAAAAGGCAATTCTGGCCGTAATAATTCTATTAGTCCCTTTATTTTTTTATAATTAGGCATAGTATTCACCTTTTTGGTTTCTAGTTTCTTTTATTATACCATTACTTATTTAATAATTAAATTAGAATAGGCATCTATTTTCTGCCAAAAAACAATATCATTTCTTAAATACAGTTAAAAGGAAGAGCCTGGCTGAGAAAGGAATTCAATTTCTTCGGAAGTAGAACTGCGTCCGAGTATTTGATTGCGGTGTGGATATCTTCCAAATCGTTCTATTATTTTTTTGTGCTTGAATTCATAATCTAAGTATTCCTCCATACCCGGCTCATCGAAAAGTTTAACTGCTCTTTCGTGTATTTTGGAGGATTCACTGTGCATAAATGGCATATAGAAGAAACTGCGCTTAAAAGTTTCAACCTCAGTGTGGAAGTCTTTTCTAATAGCTTCCTGGGCCAGAACTAAAGCGGCAAGGTCATTTGCAAAGGCGCCAGGCTGTCCTCGATAAATGTTTCGCGAGAATTGATCCAGCACAATTATTTCTGCAAGGCTTCCTTCTGGAGTCGCTCGCCAAGATTCCAGTTCTCCCCTAACTGCAGCATCATGAATCTCACCGAAACGTTCAAAAATTTGGGCATCAAGCTCTTCAGATGAAATAAACCACTGTTTTGGACTTAATTCTTCAAACCAGAACTTTATTATTTCTCTACTTTTATTAGTCATTTTAATCTTAGCTCCTTTTGATTTTAGATATTATATTATAATTTCTAAAGAGGTACTTGTATTTCTGTTAACCAATCTGATACATTTTCTTTATTCCAAATGCCATCAATATATGATT
Organism: Halanaerobium saccharolyticum subsp. saccharolyticum DSM 6643; assembly: GCF_000350165.1. Classification (NCBI taxonomy): domain Bacteria; kingdom Bacillati; phylum Bacillota; class Clostridia; order Halanaerobiales; family Halanaerobiaceae; genus Halanaerobium; species Halanaerobium saccharolyticum. The sequence continues at coordinate 19,852 of NZ_CAUI01000015.1, read as the reverse complement.
CTCTTGGTTTATTACTAGCAATATAGTTATTATCTTCAATCCATTTAAAGAGATGAGCATATGCCTCCCCTATCTTATCATAAGAACCTTTGTGAAAGACACAAGCAGCATTATCAACTTTATTAATCTTTTTAAATTTAATCTCATCAGTTTCTTTCCCAAAACTAGTAACTGCCTCGCAAATCTCTACCTTAAAGTCTTTTTCTTTGTACTCTCCATCAAGATAAATTGTAAAACAATAGTTTGGCTTAGCACATTTTAAACCAGGATTTACTTCACTAATTTCTTTACCAATCTTAGGTACAGCCTCAAAATAATAATCATAATTAGGTATCATCATTCTTTTTGCATAAACAATAACCTCTGGTAATTCTTTTAATAAAACTTCATAACTCATCTTAAATCCCTCCCTATTTTTTTCAAGATAATGTGTGATTTGTGTTAATTGTTTTTTCTTTTCTTGAATATCATTTAGGATTTTTTCTTTCTTGTTCTCAAAAATAATATTATCATTTTCACCTTTAAGTAAATCTAGAATTTCATTAATGGAAAAGTCCATCTGCCTTAAAGCAATAATTTTGTGTATTATTGGTAATTGTTCAGAAGTATAATAACGGTATCCATTATCATCATTTACAAATGCTGGTTTCAATAATCCTACTCTGTCATAATATCTTAGTGTTTTAACAGTTATTCTGTTTATTTTAGAGAATTCTCCTATTTGATACATAAATACTAGCTCCTTTCACACATCTGTTCTTGTAAATATAAGTATAAATGCTCCACTAAGGGAAGGGTCAAGAAATAATAACCCAAAAGAATAATAAGTTCTGATAAATGATTTTGGTATAGAAAAATTAAACCTTTTATGAAAGTAAGCAATTTTGATAAATTGAAGATAAATCAAGATATAAATTTTCTTAAATTAGATCCTTATTGTACCATTTTTCTATTTCCTTTAAGATTATTATATCTTTATTAATTAAAGACATTAATAATATAATTCTTTTAATAGGAAAAAACACCTGCATCAACATCAAAAACATTATACACACATTGATGCTGTTGAAGTAGTCATGGGTGGAAATTGATGTTACAGTAGCAGTGATTACTTAGCATAATATTACATAAGCTCCCTAGGATTCCAATGTGACTGTGCCTTAAACAAAAAAAAGGGTCAGCGCTAGGCCAACCCTATCTTCCTTACCAAGGCAATAAATTATCCTCTATATTTTCACTATAGAGTTTCTCATACTCTTTAACCCTCTCTGAAGTTATATTATCAGATGCACTCAAATTTTCCTTTAACTGTTTCTCATTCCTAACACCCGGAATAACTGTCGAAACCTCGGGATAACTCAATATATATTCTAAAGCTTCTTGAACCATACTATTACTTTCACTCTTTATTTCCTTCACCCTCTCAACCAAATCTGCCCTTCTTTTAATAACCTGAGGTGACCAGCGTTCTCTTATACCTGAAAATTCACTATTGTGATCATATTTACCAGTTAACCAACCTGAATCTAAAGGAACTTTTACTATTAGCCCGACATCCTTTTCTTTAACTAAAGGGAAAGCATCTTTAGTATCTTGATGAAAAATATTAAAAAATATCTCCAAGATTTCTGAATCACTATTTTCTAAAACATATTTCATTTCTGTACTAGTATCAACAGATACACCATAACTTTTAATCTTACCAGACTGTTTCAATTCCTCTAAAATTTGATAATGATTCTGCTCCCCTCTCATAATTCCATGAGGTGGACTATGTAGCAATAGGGAGTCAAGGTAGTCTGTCTGAAGCTTTCTCAAACTGTTCTCGACCGAATTCTTGATTAAAGAAGGGCGATAATCTGTATGTCCATCAGCGAAATGGCCAAACTTAGTACTGATTATTACTTGCTCTCTTTTCCCCTTTAAAGCCTTACCTAAAAGTTCTTCACTCTTCCCACCTGCATAGTTTGGAGCAGTATCAAAAAAATTACATCCTAAATCTATAGCTTTATGAACAAGTTTGATCGCCTCTCTATCTGTGGCGCCTTTCCAATTCTTTGTATTACCCAACTGCCAGGCTCCAAAACCAACTTCTGATACCTTTAAACCGGTACTTCCCATTCTTCTTTTCTTCATTCATGATTCCCCCTTTTTTAAAATAGCCTAGTTATTTTTAGTGCTAACATCGATGTCCCTGGGATATTTGCTTGTACCTAATTCTGCCAGTAACTGGCGTAAATCTTGTGTTTTTTATTATCTGTTATTTTAATAATTCTTTAATAATATTTTTCATAAACTTAAGACCTTTTCTTATATATGAAGTATCATTAAAATTTCCAATTAAATAAGTATCTAATTCGGGATGATAGAACGTGAACCTCACCACCTAAATCATAGATTTTCATCAAAGATACTAGCTTCGCGTCGGATGGTGCTTCTAACTACTTCATATAGATTAAAACTCAACCTATAATACTAGGTTAGTTTACAAGATGTTTGGTTTTTAAGTCGCCACCTAAGTTATTAGGATACCCTTAATTTTGAAGGATTGGCCACATATCCATTATCTCTCGCCTGTTTAATAGGTCTGAGAATACATTTGTTTTTTCTAGATCTAGTGCACTACAGCCAGAGGTATAACTTTCATTAATTTTAACAACCTTGATACCATTTAATTTAGCTTTATATTCAATTAATTCTTTTAATCTCTGAATTGGTATTTGGACAAAAGACTTAAACTTGCTGCTTTGCTTAATATTTTTATATCTCCGATTACAATAGCAGACACCTTATTTTCAACTGCTAAATCAACTATTTCCCAACTTGCTTTATGGAGATAATCTCTAATATAATTTCTTCTCTTTAATCTTAGTCTTTTTATCTCGCTGGTATCTTTAATTTTACTGGTACCCAGCTGTTTCATTATCTACTGCCATCATGTTGGATTTCTTACTTTCTTTTGCTTCTTTAACTTTGTAGATAATTAAAAGATACCATTTTTTAGAGATGTGATCCTGCTTGATCTTTATCTGCTGAACAGCATCTAAATCTACAATGCTTTGAACTGCTTCAGGCAGCTCAAAATTAAGAGCCTTCACATTATATTTAGATTGTATCTTTTTAGATAAGGACAAAAGCAATTTATTATCTCTAATTCTAATAGCTAAGTTGGTAAATATTATTTCACAGGGGTTGCTGTTCAGATGTTTAAAATTTGGTGGTCCTGGCTGCCCTTTATATTTTTGAGGATTCTTTTTATAATCTTTGAGAGAAGCAAAAAAACTTTTCCAGTCCTGAGCTAATTGTTTTAATGCCTGCTGTCTATTATGATAATGAAGGTATTCATTATGCCAGTTATTTTTAAACTGTTTTTCTAATTGAGTATAGACAGGTTTTTGCTCTTTATTATTTTTTACTTTATAATTAACTGTATTATATAATTTAGAGCAATGCCAGGCTAATTCCCTAATTATCACTAACTGCTTATGGTTTAATTTAGGCTTAAATTTAAATGATAACCGCTATGTTTGTATGTAAAAGAAAAATGGAGGTTTAATTTTTGGTCTAGGAGCTACTATATTGTATCTACGGGTGATGCTACTATTGAGATAATCAAAAAATATATTGAAAATCAAAGTAAATAGCCAATTCATCTCAACCCAATGCATAGCTTGGATGGATTTTTCTTGGCAGTTTTAGATAAAGAAAATGGGACACTAAGAATAAGTGAGCTTAACAAGCATATTCTCTATATCACATATATTTTATTACCTATAATTACTCTAAAATTTCTGCAAAAGCTCTAATTGATAAAGCAGCAACATTTTTAGCTTTTAAAGGAACTGCAAAAAATCTAAATTTTTTCCCATATAATTCTTCTAATCCTGTTAAATTCTCTACTATAAAAATTTCATTCTTAAGTAATAAAGTATGAGCAGGACGTTTCATTTTCCTTGAACTATCAATATTTAATGTATCAACCCCAACAAGTCTTACTCCTCTATCAATTAAATATTCGATTAATTCTTCTGATATATATGGATATGAATGATATTTATCATCACCCCAATATTTATCCCATCCAAAATTAAATAAAACCGCTTTATCTTCTAACTCTAAATCATTTGGAATAATATCTGAATCTACTGATTCAAATTCATTTCTTCCTCGGACATCTATAACAACCCCCGCTAGAATTACCTCATTAATTTTAATTTCACTAATATCTCTACCATCTGGGTATCTATGATAAGGTGAATCAATATAAGTACCAATTGAAGTTTGAAATAAAATTTCTGTTATTTCAAAAGAAGCTTTTCCCTGATATTTAGGTTTTGATTCTTCATGAGTTAAAAATGGTTTTATATTTGCAGTATATTTAGTATAAGTACCATCTTCATTTTTCATCTTAAATCCTGGCATATTATTCTCAAAATAATGACTTAAATCAATAAATTTCAATGTTTATACCACCTTTTTTTATAATATTTTATTATCATCATACACTTCTTACTCTAAAACTATTTTTCTGTGATATATCTCCAACTTTAAAAAGAACTAAAAATTGTTACACGAGATACTTTCAAGAAAACATTTTCTGAACTTGTGCCATGTCAGATTATGAAAAGCTGAATGTTATGTGAAGTTACCAAAATAATTATTTATCTATCCCCCATTTGTTTTTGTCTATTATTATTTTATCTGCCTTACATTGAAAACTACTATCTTGAGGGCTACAAGCATAAATACCTACTTCTAACTCTTCTATTTCTTGGTGAAGGTGAGTTATTCTAATTTGTTTCCAATTTTCTCCACCCCTAGAATTCTCAATTAAAAAATCATTACCATTTTTACTAATTCGATACCACATTGATTTAATCTCCGAAGATATATCTGTTGTTGCCCAATCAGAATAACCTAAATTCGTAACAACTGATTCTAATCTACTTATATTTTCGTTTTCATATTCTGTAGAGACCTTAATCCAATTATCTTGATCTATTCTTACAATTAATCCACATTGATCGTGAACCTCACCACCTAAATTATAGATTTTCATCAAAGATACTAGCTTCGCGTCGGATGGTGCTTCTAACTACTTCATATAGATTAAACTTCAACCTATATTACTAGGTTAGTTTACAAGATGTTTGGTTTTTAAGTCGCCTCCTAAGTTATTAGGATACCCTTAATCTTGAAGGATTGGCCACATATCCATTATCTCTCGCCTGTTTAATAGGTCTGAGAATACATTTATTTTTTAGGTATTTGCGAAGAATGTTAAGACTGCCATTCTGATCTGCATTAATTAATAGACCTTGATTAGTTTTAAAGAGACCTCTTGTAATTCTTCTGGATTTATTATAGTTGCTTTTATTTATTTTTTCTAGATCTAGTGCACTACAGCCAGAGGTATAACTTTCATTAATTTTAACAACCTTGATACCATTTAATTTAGCTTTATATTCAATTAGTTCAACTAATCTCTGAATTGGTATTTGGACAAAAGACTTAAGCTTGCTGCTTTGCTTAATATTTTTTATATCTCCAATTACAATAGCAGACACCTTATTTCCAACTGCTAAATCAACTATTTTCCAACTTGCTTTATGGAGATAATCTCTAATATAATTTCTTCTCTTTAATCTGAGTCTTTTTATCTCGCTGGTATCTTTAATTTTGCTGGTACTCTGCTGTTTCATTCTGATACTCTGCAGTCTAGCAATTTTTTTATTGAAGTAAGCGTTTTTAGATTTAATAGTTTTACCATTGATAATATAACACTCAGAATTATTTTTAAATGTTAAGGTAGCTAAATTATCAAGCCCCAAATCTACTGCCATCATGTTGGATTTCTTACTTTCTTTTGCTTCTTTAACTTTGTAGATAATTAAAAGATACCATTTTTTAGAGATGTGATCCTGCTTGATCTTTATCTGCTGAACAGCATCTAAATCTATAATGCTTTGAACTGCTTCAGGCAGCTCAAAATTAAGAGCTTTCACATTATATTTAGATTGTATTCTTTTAGATAAGGACAAAAGCAATTTATCATTTCTAATTCTAATAGCTAAGTTGGTAAATATTATTTCGCAGGGGTTGCTGTTTAGATGTTTAAAATTTGGCGGTCCTGGCTGCCCTTTATATTTTTGAGGATTCTTATTATAATCTTTGAGAGAAGCAAAAAAACTTTTCCAGTCCTGAGCTAATTGTTTTAATGCCTGCTGTCTGTTATGAGAATGAAGGTATTCATTATGCCAGTTATTTTTAAACTGTTTTTCTAATTGAGTATAGACAGGTTTTTGCTCTTTATTATTTTTTACTTTATAATTAATTGTATTATATAATTTAGAGCAATGCCAGGCTAATTCCCTAATTATCACTAACTGCTTATGGTTTAATTTAGGCTTAAATTTAAATGATAACCGCATTGATTTTTCACCTCCTTTCTACTATAATTATACAATACATATGTTTGTATGTAAAAGAAAAATCTCCTCTAAGTTTAGTTAATAAACAGTGCCCATTATCTCTTTTAAAACCATAATGAGTTCTCTGCCAAAAATCAGTATCAGATTTAGTTTTAATTACTAATCCCTCATCACAATAATATTCTCTTGCTTCATTAAACCAATAAAACTCTTCTGAAATATTCTTATTAAAATTAATTATTTTCATTATCATCACCTTTTTTTTAAATTTAAAAACATTATCTGATGGCAGAATCTTATCTCCATATTCATAAGTTCTTTTATCTCTTTTAATGCTTTAATTCTATTTTTTCTCTCTGGTATCTGCATCAATCCATTAAATGAGAAAGATGATGAAATTATGCCAACTATTAGACCCTTTTATTAATTGAAAATTGACCCGGGTAAGAAAAAAATAATATTTTCAGTTAGCTCAATGTCATATAAAGTCCCGCAGATTCGAGACATCCACGTATCGCTCCAACTCATAATTAAAACTCACATCTGCACATCAGTAATCCCCGCTTTCATTCATCCTATCAAAATGGGATGTAGCTAATCTGCTGTTAGGCGAAGTTCTTTTTTTAGTTATCTAATATTATTTGAAGATTATTTCCTAAAATCATGTCTTTCTTATCATCTGATAAATTAAGTTTACAAACTCTTTCAATTAAGTTATCTTTTTCTTGAAATGAAAGTAACCTAATTAACTTATTAGTTTGATTCATAACATCTTTATTCTTGAAAATATTAGCTATTTTAGGTAGACCATACCCCTTCTCTTCATTTTTAATCACCCTATCTTGTGTGCATTCTTTCGTATAACGTTACTGCGATTTACTTTTTTCCGCCAGGAACTGGCAAAAAAATTATTTTTCAGCATCAATAATTATTTAAATTGTAAGTTTTGTGACAGAAGGTATGTCGCCAAACCCATGTTACATGATGCCGTAGCTTTATCTATTAATTTATTAATTATTAACTTACTTCATGTAAAAGAAAAAAAATCCTGCATTTATACAGCAATAAGTGAATAGATTATGTATAAGATTAAGTATTATGCAAAAAATAATAAATCTCCAGTAATTGAATTTATTAAAGAACAGCCAGCTAAAGCAAAGGCTAAAATTCTAAGAGAAATAGATATTGCTCTTAACAGACTTGACTCTATCAAGTGAGGTGAAACAAAAAGAAATTTATAGATCACAAAGATCTTAAGAATTAGCTTTTTGAATCTGAAAAAGTTAAAGAAGAATATGAAAAGCTGAATGTTATGTATGAAATAAAAAAACAAATAATTAGGTATAGAATAGAAAATGATTTAACTCAGAAAGAATTAGCAGATAGAATAGGAACTAAACAGTCTGCTATTTCCAGACTAGAAAATGATGATTATAATCCGAGTGTTTAATTTCTTGATAAAGTTGCTCACGCACTTGGTAAAAAACTTGAAATTAGATTTAATTAACAGTGCTGAAAGTTTTGCAGCACTATTTTTTTATGTGTCAAGTTTTTAGTTATTAAATTTTTTGCTACGGTTTCATATAACGTTACTTGGATTTACAATCGTGCCTGGTTCCGTCAGGAACTGGCGTAAAGCTTGCTTTTTCATATCCTTGATTAGTTAACCTGCAAGCTTTATGACAGAGGGCATGATGCCAATCACATGTTATATGACGTAATCGTTTAATTTAACCTTTATCATCATTAAATATTTTACTTTTTAAATCTTCGCAAAGATCAAAAGTATATTTGAAATTTTTATTATTCTTTCTTTGCTCTTCAGGTATTTGAATAATTCTTACTTTTTCGGAACAATGTAATTTTAATAACATTGCTGTAAAATCTTCACAATAAGAAAAAACATTATATAATGTAACATCCATATATTTTTCTAGTGTACAATTTTTATCAACAAGAATTTGTTTCTTTACTAATGGTTTATCATTTTTATCTAAGAAGAGTTCAAAGTTTGTTATTTCTAATTTTGAATGTTCAACTTCTCCTCTAAAATCATATAATTCCTTAAACCATTTGCTATCTTCTTCTAACATTTTTATGTATTCTTCTTTATCAACAAATACTTCTTGTAAATGCTTTAATAAATCTTTAGGTCCATCAAATTCTTGATCAAAAACACATTCTGCAATTTTAATTGTTTTTCTTAAAGCTATAACATTTCTTATTAAAAAATCTTCAAAATATTTATTTAGTTCGTATGAAGGATCATCATATTGTATAATATTATCCTGTATTTTAAAATTTTCATTATCAATAATTTCTTTAATGGTTTTATTTTGTTTTTCTAAATAATTGTTAAATAATTCTTGTGCTTTAATTAAATCTAAAGTACATTCATGAAGTAGCTCTTTTATTTTTTCAATTTTTTTATCAGATAAATTTATTAGATTTGTTTTAAATAGTTCAAAAAATTGAAAAGACAATCTATTTATAATTGGATTATCAGTTCCATGGTTTAAAACCTTAGTAAATTTAAAACCTTGACTTTTCATGTTAAACTCCTCCTAAATATTAACGATTATGTCATATAACGTTACTGGGATTTAAGAAGTTCATGAACTTAGCGCGACTGCGCTTAGTGAATGAATTTGTATGGAGCGCAGCGGAATCTTCAATCCCATGTTATCCGAAGTAACTATATTACATAAACTCTTTATAAAAATTATCAATTTTCATAAAAAATTCTTTAATTAATTCTAAATCATATTCTTCATTTAAACCACTCTTTATTATTGTTGCAAGATTTAATTTAGATAAATCTCTATTTTTTTCTAAATCAAATTTTTTAAATGCCTTTGAAAATTTTATTAAACCTGACTCTTCATGATATTCATTTTTTCGAGCTCTTAATAGATCCTCTTCATTCAGTGAACTATTATATAACTCATTTATACTATTTAATAAAAGGTCATTATTTATTAAATCTTCAATTTCACATTTATCATGTCCTTCTTTATCTAAAGAGATGACTTTTAATTTGTTAAAACGGTTATCGTCTTCAATTTTTTCTTTTGCATTATTTCCTTGTTGATCTTTATCTACTAAAATAACAGTTGGTAACCCCATTTGAGATATTAATTTTGAAAAATAATGCAAGTTTGGTGCTCCTTGAGCACTCAATAAATTAATATCTTCTTCGCCAAAACTAATTAAGTCCTTATCATGTAATATCTTTATTATTTTTGGAAAAATAATTTTTTCAGTAGGTCCCTCTACAAGCAAATTGAACTCTCCGACAAATAAAGAATCATTAATACCTAATCCTAAATCTTTTCTTATATTAAACCAATTATTTCTATAACTTTCTTTTAAGACCTTCGTATGCATATTATTGTTTCTTTTTACATGATGCACAGATTCGTAATTAAATTTATCTATAAAAACAGGAGAATGTGTTGTCAAAAAAATCTGTACAGAATACGCTTCAGAAATTTCTCTTATCCTTTTGAAAAGTCTTTTTTGTAAAGAAGTATGTAAATTAGATTCAGGTTCTTCAATACCCAAAATAATATTTTTAGGTTTTTTTAACAAATTAAAAGAAAAAACTACCCCTAAATAAACTAATTGCTGTAGACCAGAACTTTTATTAGATAACAAATTACTGTTTCCATAGCTATCAATTACATCTATGCTATAAGAACTATCGTTATTCAAATTAATTGAAATATTAATATTAGTGTTTAAAATATATTGCAAAAACTGGGAAGCATTAGTTTCAATTTTTCTTCTTTCATTCGCATTATTTATAGAATATAGTTCTTGCAAATCATTTGAATTAAAATTCATTTCATTTAAATCACCAAAATAAATATATTTTGGATTATTTTTAAAAAAACTATCTTTAGACATGTTTTTATATTTTCCTTTTAATTTAATCATATATTTCCTATTATTTTCATTTAAATTAATTTTTAAAGTAATCTCACTTCTGTTACTACCAAACATATCAGAAGCATCAGCAAAAACTACTTCCATATATATGTTGTCTCGATTATTTAAAAATGAATCAAAAGAATTGGCAATCTCATCTTCTTTTAATGTGCCTTGCCGAGTAAAAAATATATCAAGTGCTTTTAAAATATTACTTTTCCCTACATTATTTTTTCCAACTAATATATTTAAACCTTCTTGTATCTCTTCAAATTTAAAATCTACTAAAGTTTTATAACCTGATATAGCTATTTTTTTAATATACATATTTAAACTCCTTTCTCGAATATAGTTATTTCGGATAACGTTCTTGGGATTTAAGAAGTTTATGAGGCTTAGGGCGACTGCCCTTGCCGAATAAATTTGCATGGAGCGCAGCGGAATCTTCAATCCCATGTTATCCGAAGTCTAATTTTATAAACACTATATTAAGAACTAATTTTTATATTCATGAAACTTATAATCAATATTTTCAACTTCAAACAGGTTACTATTTTTTTGAGTAACAACTTTTTCATTAAATAAAACTATATTATTACCTGGTCCCATAGCACTTTTGAATTTTATACCATCATAATTTTTCATCTTAATATATTCAGTAATAAATTGAGTCGGAATATACTCTATATCAGATTTATTTGGATTTATTGGTTTTGCTAATTTATAACTTAAATTTTTTATAAAATATCTTTTCTCTATTTCTCTTTTTAGATTATCTTGAAATTCAAAAGGAGATTTTATATTATCAATATCAGTTAGATCTACAATTTTCAACTGTTGATTTGTCAAAAAACTTGCAATTGAAACTTTTGCTTTTTTCCAAGGTCTTACTTCAGATAAAGCTGTCTTTTTATCAGATGCTAAATATAAAAATGGTATCCCAGATGGATTAGCCCTGCCAGCACTTGCTTTATTTCTCGGAGGAACCCCCATTTCTTTATACGGAACATATTTTTGATTTATTTTATTATTTTTCTCTTTTTTACTTCCGATTCTTGCTCTATAGATTTTACAACCTTCTGATAATATAGTTTTTGCGATCTCTATAGATTCATTTAATAAATCAAAAAATTGTTGTTCATTATTAGTAGATTGATTTATTATAAATCTTGTATGATATTTTAGTTTTTCTGATAAAATACTCCAATAACCTACTCCAGAATTTATGAGAAAATCATATTTAAAATCTATCCATAATTCAGAAGAACTATAAAAATTTTCATTACCTTTATCATTTCTTATTTTATCTAAAAGACTATTTTGATTATTTTTAGTTAAATTATTATTAAATATATTCCATTCATATTGAATTAATTCTGCTAATGATCCGCTGAAATTCCTTTCTGTATAATTTATTTCTTTATAAGGAGTATATAAATCAATTAAATTTACAAATAAATCTTGTAATTCTAATGGATTTATACAAGCAACATTTTTTGCACCACAAAAATCACAATTATTTTTACTACCATTTTGTTTAATATAACCTACTATTTTTTTATCACTAAAACATACCTCACAACAATACATATTAAATTTCTCCTTTAAAAAGATCTTTAAATTAGATTTCGGATAACGTCCCTGGGATTTGCGCTCGTGCCTGGTTCCGCCAGGAACTGGCGTAAAGCTTGCTTTTTCGTATTCGTGATTGGTTAACCTGCAAGCTTTATGACAGAAGGCATGACGCCAATCCCATGTTATCTGACGTGCGTCATAAAATGTCTAATTCATTTTAATAATAAAACCGTTATTTTTTTCGTCAGAAATAAATAGTTTATATTCTAATTTTATTAATCTATTCATCTTACATAAATATTCTTTTAATTCTTCTTCAGATAAATAAACTTTAACATCATTCATAGTCGCTATTTTAAATAAACCATCTTCTTTATCAATATTATCTTTATTTATCATTTCTTCTTTAATATTTAATAATTGTATATTAAAATCACCTAAATAAAAATTAAATTTACTGCTATTTATATAAAAATTGTAATTATATTTATTTTCATATCTTTTTATGTTTTTTGTTAACCGATAATATTCACCTTCAAAATTTGATTTTCTAAATATAAAACTTAATAAAAAATCGCTTTCAAAAGCAACATCTATATTAGATTCTAATTCTTTTAATTTGGTTATTATAGATTTTAAACCCGAATCAGTTCTTGCATCTATAAGAATCACATCAAATATATTAATTAACTTTTTCTTAATAGTTTGTAACACCAAATCTTTACAACTTCCTTTCAATTGTTTTAGAGAATACTCTTCTTCTAAAGATTGAGTAGGAACTGTAATATTATGAGAAAAAGTTTTTGATTTACTTTTTACATTTTTATCTGATAAATTTAAATAAGATATACTATTAAGTAAATTTAATTCTTCTTTTTGAAAAACATTAAAATTATTATTTATCTTATTTATATTATAAGATAAATCTAAAACTCTATTAAGATGTTTTTCTTTATATGTTTTATTGAATAATTGATAAAATTCTTTGATCTTATCTTGTTGTTTTTCTGTTTTATATAATTCTAAAAAATTATTGTAATTTGATTTTATATTTTCTTTCAATTCACCTTCATTATCAAAAAAACTATCCAATATAGAAAATAGTTCATCTTCACTTAAATTATTATTTATATCTTTTTCCAAATAGACATTGCCATAAGTAAAAACATAAAAAACAAAAAATTCTTTAATAACAAAAGGCATTTTCATAATATGAGCTTCTCCAGAAAAATTTATAGTCGGTGTTTCTTCCCATTTAAGTTGATTTAATAATAAATCTCTTACTTTCTCATAATATTTAAAAATATTTTCGTTTAATATTATTTCCTTTGGGAATACAACATTTTTACTAAAATGACTTGTAAAATCTATAATTTCAATTCCTTCAACTACTTTTTTTAAGTTGTTTCTAAATCCATTATGTATTTCTTCATTTTTATAAATAATATAATAAAAATATATAGAAAGAGTTAATATTATAATATTACTCTCTTTTTCCTTACTAACACTCATATTTAAAACATAATTTATACCTCTTGCAAACATTTTTATATCTTCAAAGTCTAACAGAGTTTTTAATATTTCTAATGCTGTCAGCATATTTTCATTTTTATTTATTAAAATATTTCTTTCTAATAATCTATAAAATATATTATACTTTTCTTTGAAATTTAATTTACTGTTCTGAGTTATTATATAACTATATCTTGAGAATAAATCCTTATCCAATGATCCATAATTTAATCTTTTTACAGGATTTTTATAAAAATAATTTATTAAATCAATTGGTTTTATCTTTTTTAATTGGACTCTATCATAATATCTTAATTTTTCCATCCAACTTTGAACCTCTATATATAAATCTAATTTGAATTTAGGTTCTTCTAATTCGAAAAATTTATTATAACTTTCTAAAATAAACTCCTTTGCTTCAGTAATATAATCATTTTTTATTAAAGTATTTACATTATCTTTTAATAATTCATGTAAAACTTTTGTAATTTCCTTATTGCTTGATGAAGCGTTTTTGTCTGATATAAAAAATAATTTTCTAATAAAATTCAATTCATTAATAGCTTTAATCACATTACCTCGTTTTATATTTTCCTCAAAATCTTGATTTAAATTAATAATATTACTACTTAGTGTTTCTTTTTCTTCAGATAAACATTCTTTTAATTCTTTTTTTATAATCTCTTTTATTTCAGATTCTAATTTATCTGGTTTTATTATATATTTAAATGTTTTTCTAGTAAGAGTACTTACAAATAATATTGTGAATCCAAATACCAAAAAAACTGACAAATATTTTTCTTCTAAAACAAACCAACCATTTAATAAAATAAGAATTAAAGAATAAATTAAACTTTCCCAATATCTGATTTTAAATACAGTTACAGTATTTAAAAATTTAAATGAATTCATACCTAAAACTTTTATATCTAACTTTGAAAGAATAAAAGGAATCAATGTAAAAGTTAATATAGAAATAGTAGTTTGTATCCCCCATAAACTTAATAAAAAACTCTGATAAAAGTTGTTTCCTGATAAATATACACTTCTTATAAACCCAAATTCAATAATAAATTTTTCCATAAAACCACTTAATATTAGAATGATTAATGCAAAAATTAAATAACATGAGAATATTTTTAGTTTCTCATTAAATTTTTCAAATTTATTATCCATATAAAAACTCCTTTCTCTATATAAACAAAGCATGTCAGATAACGTCCTGCAGGTTTACGAAGTTCATGAGGTTTAGGGCGACTGCCCTTGCCGAATGAATTTGGGTGTAGCGAAGCGAAACCGTAAACCTTGCTGTTAAGCGACGTGATATCGGATGCCTTCAAAATAATATGTACAAAGCCCCCTAAAACTATCTTGTTTTACTCATGTAAACACAAAATTTATTTACTCGGCTTTTTTAATGATATATTTTGAGAACCACAAACTGTACATGAATTAATTTCTTTTATTCCTCCCGCAACAATATCAAAATCTCTGTTTAAACAATTATTACAAAATAAATAAGGCTTTGTATAAATTGCTTTTCTCTTATTTTCAACCATCTTTCTAATAAACGGCTTAACTGGATTTTCACCTAGAATAAAATCAGGTTGAATAAATAGTGATGTTTTTAACTTTAGAAAACTAGGGTTTTTTGTATCTATTTCCTTATAATCATAATCATCATACATAAATAAAACATATCTGCGTTCACGTTCATATGCCCATTTTTTATCTTTAACTGATAATATCCAATATTGTAGAATCTCTTCTAAAAAACTATTCTTATCAACATCACTTATATCAAAACAGTCAATTACATCACAGAGAAACTTAATTTCTTTTTTTGCTTCTTCTCTATCATAGATTACATCAAAGGCAATAACTTGAGAAAATGCTGGAGATTTTGTATCATCTTTTTTATATCGATACATTATCGGAGATAGCACTTCTACCATCCGATCATCTTTATACCCATATATACACGCCCCATATTCTTTTTTCATAATTGAATCATTCAATGTCTTAGAAAATGATGAAACATAATATTCTCTTTTAGATTCAAAATTAATATTATTTGCCCATGAATGGTTAATCCACTCAGCTTCTTCAAACAATTCAGGAACAACTCTTTGTTCCCTCTCATCATTTAAATTTTCAATTTTTGACATCCATATTTCATGATTATCAATACTTTTTTTAGCCACTTCAGAACTGATGTACTTGCAAATATAATCTTTATTGTAGTCATTACGTGATTTCAAGATATAATTACTTATACTTGTCATAAGTACCCCTTTTAATGGACTTACTACTGGAGAATCTCCATTGAGTTTGCTAAGCTTTGCTGCTAAGTTAAATAACTTGTAAATTTCATTACGAGAAAAAGCCCAAATTTTATTTCTTTTTATACACCTGAAATAGCTTATATCATTAAGTAGTGAAATGTAGGATTTTGTAATCATTTCAATATTTTTTTCGAATATATTTTCCGGGTCATTCTCTTTTGAGAATTCTATAAATTCTTCTACAACTTCAACCAGATTTTCAGTATAAGAACCATTTTTTTCAACATTAAATTGTTGATATGTGATATGATATAGCTTTAATGAATGAAATAATCCTTTGAATTCTTCTATTTCTAGTGATATGTCTCCTTCTGAAACCAATGATGCCATTTTTTGCATTCTTGTTTTATGACCTACTAGCTCATATAAATATGTTTTTAACGCACTGAGATTTAAAAACATAGCTTCAAAAAAAAGTGTATTTATTAGAGCTACTTCATAATCAGTAGTTCGAACAAGTCCCAACATTGAGCTTTGATTTAAATCATAATCGCTAATTAATGATAACAAGACTTCCTTATTTTTATAACACGACTCCTCTTTAAAACTAGTTAACTGAGTATAAATGTTATCTAATTGACACTCAATAGCATTTGCAGGCCATTCATTTGGCTTATTATCCATATCAAAGTTATCTATCTCCATATATGCCTCCTTAAAAAAATTTGATTCTACGATTGTCATTAAAAATACTTAATTTCTCTATAAATACCGGACCAAACAGAAAGATATCATGTTGCTTAACGTTACTGGGATTTGCGCTCGTGCCTAGTTCCGTCAGGAACTGGCGTAAAGCTTGATTTAATATTTCTTGCTGCATAATATTGCAAGCTTTATGACAGAAGGCATGACGCCAATCCCATGTTATGTGACGTCGAATTTATACTTGCTAAGTATTCTCTCAAATATTTTTATTATTGATTCGAAATCTTTAAATATTTCTTTTTCAGTCTGGTTACATAGATAATCACATAATTTCATTTTATCTAACTGTTCTATTCTTTTCCTTTCGCCATACTCACTCAAATATTCTTTTTCTGAATAAAATTCTTCACTTATTAAATGATTTTCAAATAAGTTTTCAATCCCTTTAGTTATTTTTCGGTTTTCAATAAATGGGACTTTCCTAACATATAAATTCTTAAAATTTTCTTTAGGTTTGTTAGTATCTGAATCATATAATAAAATTATTTTATTATTTATTAACTCAGGGTTAGCGGATAACACATTTTTTAATGAGTCTAATCCTCTTTTTCCAGTATTAAAAGTTCTTCCATTACTTTTTAGTTTTCCAACCCATTTTATTTCAATATATTTTAATAAATCAGGTTTTAGAAGTTTTAATGCTTTATTTATATATTTTTCATCTGTTTCTCCTTCAACAAAAACAATTAGTTTTTGTTTGTTTTTAATAAAAGACTTAACTTTATTTGTAAATTGCTTTTCTCCCATATAACTTTTAATATTTCTATATTCTTCATTTATTAGATCATTTTTATTATTTATATAATGCATAATTATACACCAAACCGAAGGGCTTTCAGCATATAAATAAAATGGAGCTCCTTTATATGTAATGCTTTCTTTTGTTTCATCAAGAATTTCAAGTAAAATATAAAAAATATTTAAATTTGAAGCTTTTATTATTAGATCCACATTCAAATTATCACTCTTAGCAAGAAAAAAATCTGAGCCAATATAAAATTCATTCAATTTTTTAGGATTCTTCTTTAAATAATTGAATAAAAATTGAGGGTCTTTATTTTTAAATCCAATAATCATTGACTTTTCATCATTTGAAACAATAAAATCAGTGTTTGGAACATCAACATTTTTAGGAGCTTTATTAATAATATTGTCAAATCCTAATAATGAAAGATAACCGTTTTTTGCTTTTAAAAACATTTCTTTTTTATTCAAAATATACCCCCTAGAACTTTTTCGATGTCACATAACGTCTCTGGGATTTGCGCTCGTGCCTGATTCCGTTAGGAACTGGCGTAAAGCTTGCTTTTTCATATACGTAATTGGTTAACCTGCAAGCTTTATGACAGAAGGCATGACGCCAATCCCATGTTATACGCTGTTCCCCGTAGGATTTCAGTTTTTGTTTAACACTCAATATATGATTTTAAAATTAATTTTGATTAAATTTTTATTATTCCAGTTTTTTATTAAAACATAACTCAAAATCGGTGTTTGTCAAAAAATTTAATCA
Organism: Halanaerobium saccharolyticum subsp. saccharolyticum DSM 6643; assembly: GCF_000350165.1. Taxonomy (NCBI): domain Bacteria; kingdom Bacillati; phylum Bacillota; class Clostridia; order Halanaerobiales; family Halanaerobiaceae; genus Halanaerobium; species Halanaerobium saccharolyticum. The sequence continues at coordinate 1,841 of NZ_CAUI01000015.1, read as the reverse complement.
CATTAAATAAACTAATTTTTACCTTTATATCTTATTTATTTTAAATTGAAATATCTGATAAAAATATTTATTTAGGTTCAGGCCACTTTGGATTTTTATTTTTTTCTTCTTCTGAAACAAGCCAACCTTCTTTAACCAAAGTTTCACCTGCATAGCTGATAAATATATATTCTTCTTTTGTAAATCCATCATCATACATTTCTTTAAAAAGTTGATCTAAACAAAGAGCGCCTTGAATCATCAAAGCTAAATGTAATCCATACAACCTTCTTGCTAATTTTTTATCAAAAACTGGAGTAATACTAGTAGGATTAATTTTATTACCAGTTTGAAAATCAACTTGATAGAAATCATTTAATATTTTTTGCTTACCTGTATGAGCAATATCATTTATATCTCCATATAATTCATTTAAACCAAATTCTAAATGAGATACATTCGGGGTAATACCATCTTCTCTTTTATCTTTCCAAATTTCTTCAAAAGCTGATATAATCTCCATTTCTTGTTTTAATAAAGCTGTAGCTTGAACATAAGTACTCTCAGTAATTGTTACTTCACATATATCTATACTTTGCAAAAAAGAAGATAATAAAGATAAAGAATTAGTTATTTTTTCATTAGTTTTTCCTGGTTTTGAATTGTAGCGCTTTATTAAACTATTAATTGCTCCTAAACAGACCATATGTCCATATGCCATTTTTCCATATACTTGTTTAGTTTTCTCTCTATTTTTATTACGATGTTTTTGTTGAACTGAAAAAAAATCAATAGTATTTCTAAAAAGTTCTTTTGTTTTATCTAATGCTTCTTCATTCTCCAAATTAATTTCTTCTAGATCAATATTTTCTATTAAAGATTTAAATTTTTCCTCATTATCATCTTTACTTTTATCAATTCCCATATATATTTCCTCCTTTTGAATTGTAAATTTTTATCTTCCAGAATTAAAAGTTTAGCTAGGGGAATTGCGTATAACGTTACTGGGATTTGCGCTCGTGCCTGATTCCGTCAGGAACTGGCGGAAAGCTTGCCTTCCAAATTTCTTGCAGCTATTATTGCAAGCTTTGTGACAGAAGGCATGACGCCAATCCCATGTTATACGACTGTTAAACGACAGCTCTTTTAATTTTTTCTTTTTTATTATTTTGATTTTCTGAATAAATATAGTCATTAACTCTTAAACATACTCATTTAAAGCTCTAATGAGTATGTTTAATTGAATTAATTGTTCTTTTATCACTAAATTATTAGATCTTCACGAAGTTAAGTTCATAATATTTTTACCAACTTTAAAGGATTGCAATTAATATTCCTGTAAATTGCAAACTAAAATTCCCTATTATTGCAGAATAAAAATCTATTAATTTAGTTTTACTTGCAGAAATCGATTTATTATTAATATACTTCATGTAAAAGAAAAAAATACCTGCATAGTAACAGGTTTAATCATTATTTCTCTTTTTTGATTTTCTAAAGGGCATCTTGTCAATCCATCTCGAAACTTCTAAGCAATAAAGACACTTGACCCAGCCTAATGTCACAACTGTGACTGTTAGGCGTAAAAATCTTTACTTCTCTATTATTTATTATTGCTGTTATACTTCTCATTGATACTTAAAATTCTAGATCTTCCCGAAACTTACTTCATATAGATTTACAAAACTTTATGATGGACAATAAGGCTTTTATATTTGTAAGTTTATTAAAAACTTAACATTTAAAATATTAATCAAAAACTATTTTAATTAAGATCTCTCTTCTTTTAATTAAACTTAATATTATCTGCTGCAGTGCTTCTCATTGATATATTGAATTTGCTATCTTCATGAAACTTATTT